>CAZDAO010000217.1:0-4645 GCA_964503015.1 uncultured Nocardioides sp.
GTGACCACCTGGAACGCCGCGTCGGGCGTGCGGCGGGACGGGGGCTCGAGGCCGTGGGCGCTGGCTCGCGCGAAGCCGCGCGAGCCGTAGAACTTCGGGCTGCCCTCGAGGAAGAGCGCCGGCCGGCCCGTGTCGCGACCGGCGTCGATCGCCGCCGCCACCAGTGCGCTGCCGATCCCCCGCCGCTGTCGGTCGGGCCGGGCGCTGAGCGGGCTGAGCATCGCCACCTCGACCAGCTCCCGGCGTGCGTCGAGCCAGCAGTGGCTGACGCCCACGTGACCGACGACCTCCCCGTCGACCACGGCCACCAGCTCGGCGAGGACGTGGCCGAGGTCGCGCACCTCGGCCCACAGGGCTGCGACCTTGTCGCCCTCTCCCGGCGCACCCGCGCCGAAGGCCGCACGGACCACTGTGTCGATGGCGGGCTCGTCGGACCGGGAGGCGGGTCGGAGCTCGACGGCTCAGCCCTCCAGGAAGGACCAGCGCACCTCGCGCCGGTCGTTGTCGACGTTGAGGTCCACCAGGCAGATGCTCTGCCACGTGCCGAGGGCCAGCCGGCCGTCGAGCACGGGCACGGTGCAGTGCGGCGGCACGACGGCCGGCATCACGTGCGACCTCCCGTGGCCCGGCGACCCGTGCCGGTGCCGCCAGCGGTCGTCGGCGGGCAGCAGGTCGGCGAGCGCGGCGAGCAGGTCGTCGTCCGACCCGGCGCCCGTCTCGATGATCGCCAGCCCGGCGGTCGCGTGGGGCACGAAGACGTGCAGCAGCCCGTCGCCGCGACCGGCCACGAACGCCGCCGCGTCCTCGGTCAGGTCGAGCACGACCTCCTCGCCGCCCGTGCGATAGGTCCTCGTCTCGCTGTGCATGACGGCCACGCTAGCGCCGCCGCGCGCAGTCGCTCCGGCAGGATGTCCCCATGTCGATCCGGGTCCGCCTCGGCGCCGGCGCCGGCGTCGAGCTGCTCATGGCCGCCGCAGCCGTCGCCGATCCCGACTGGCGTGCGGTGTTCCACCAGGGCCAGGCGTCGTACGACGCCGCGCTCGCCGCCGGCGGGCGGTCGCTGGTGCGCGACGTGGCGAGGTTCGGCAGGTACGGCTGGATCAACCTGGCCGGTCCCCTGACCGCGCGTCGCGGGGCGTGGTCCGTCGACGCGCTGCGCGGGTGGGTGGAGGCCACCGACGCCGGCGAGGTCCACCGCGTGCTCGCGGGCGCGCGTCGCCGCCAGCTGAGGTCACGGCTGGACGACACCACCATCGCGGCAGCGTTGGACGGTGCGGACCGGACGGCCCGGGCCGAGTGGCGCCGCGCGATGTCCGACACCCTGCTCCAGGTGTCGCCCTGGCTGCTCGCCACGCCGCCCCCGACCGTCCGGACCGTCCTGCTCGACGTCCTCGACCGGCTGCCCGCGCCGACACGTACGGCGCCCCTGCCGCGCATCCGCGCGCGCCTCGCCGAGACGGGTCCGGAGGCCCTGCTGGACGAGGTCGCGCCTGGGGTCACCTACCGCACCGGGATCCTCGACGACGTCGTGCTGGTGACCTCCCCCGCCGCGTCACCGATCCTCGTCGTCGTCGACGAGGTGGACCGCACCGTGATCCTGCACCCGCCGTTGGCCGACGGAGCGCCCGACGACGCGGGTGCCCGATTGCGCGAGCTCGGGCGAGCCGTGGGCGACGACACCCGCATCCGGTTGCTCCAGACGCTCCGCCTCCGCGCGAGCACGCTCCCCCAGCTCTGCGACGAGCTCGGCAGCCCGCGCACCACGCTGCTCCACCACCTGGCCCTGCTCCGCTCCGCGGGGCTCGTCAGCATCGAGGTGATCGACGGCGAGGCCAACCTCTACCGGCTCCGCCCCGAGGGCTTCGACGCGATGGCCCGGGCCGCGTCGGCATTCCCCCACGCGTGAGCGGGGTGTCGATAAATCTCGACACCTACGACCGGCGCGGCTAGCCTCCGTCCATGGGACGGCTCCACGTCATCGCCGCGCTGACCGCCACGGTGCTGCTCGCCGCGTGCGGGGGCGGGTCCGCCGACACGCGCGACCCGGGGCCGACACCCTCACCCGACCCGGAGGCTGCCGCGCCCGGGACGCCGGAGGAGGCGCCGTACGTCGAGGTGGGCGCAGGGCCGGTCGGCATCACTGCAGCGGGCGACGCCGTGTGGGTGGTCAGCAGCGGGTCCGACCAGGTGTCGCGGATCCCGGCCGGAGCCGCTGAGCCCGACCTGGTCGTCGACGTGCCGGGCACCCCCTTGCGGGCGGTCGCGACCGGCGGCGCAGTGTGGGTCACCGCCTTCCGCGGCGAGCAGCTGGTGCGCATCGTCGCCGAGTCGGGCGAGGTCACCGACACCCTCGAGACCGGCGCCGGGCCGGAGGGTGTCACCGCCGGCTTCGGCTCCGTGTGGCTCGTCGAGCAGGACGCGGGCCGGTTGGTGCGGATCGACCCCGGGACACGTGAGGTCGTGGACCGCCTCGACATCGGGGTCGGCGCGCGCCTCGTCGCGGCGGGCGAGGACGCGGTGTACGTCGCCGCCTTCGCCGACGACCGGGTGCTCCGGGTGGACCCGCGCACCCTCGAGGTGACGCGCTCACCGAAGGTCTGCAGCGGACCCCAGGGCATGGCGGAGCTCGACGGCCGGCTGTGGGTCGCCTGCACGTTCTCCGACGAGGTGGTCGCCCTGGACTCCACGACCCTGCGCGTGACGGACCGGGTGGCCGTCGAGGGGCTCCCGGACTCGGTCGTCGCGCACGACGGGCAGCTGATGGTCCTCGCGGAGGAGGGCCCTCGCCTGGTGGTCATCGACGCCGCCACGGCGCAGGTGCGTGACGAGGTCGTGCTGGGCGCGCAGACCGCCCTCTACGACAGCGCCAACCTCGACCTGACGGTCGCGGGCGGCGAGGTGTGGGTGACGTCGTTCAAGGCCGACCGGGTCCACCACGTCGCGGTGCCGTGACGAGCCGGGCGGCTCAGTCCCGCAGGGCCTGCTCGATGCGCTCGACCTTCGCGGTCAGCTGGCTGTCGTAGCCGGGCCGGATGTCGGCCTTGAGCACCAGCCCCACGCGCGGCGAGACCTCGGCGACGACGTCGACGGCACGCTTCACCACCGCCATCACCTCGTCCCACTCCCCCTCGATGTTGGTGAACATCGCGTTGGTCTCGTGAGGAAGGCCGGACTCGCGGACGACCCGCACGGCGGCGGCGACCGCTTCGGTGACCGACCCGCTGGGGTCCTGGGCGACGGGTGAGATCGAGAAGGCGACGAGCATGGGGTCACGCTAGCCCGCTCAGGCGTCGGTGCCCTGCTCGGGCAGGTCGCCCTGCGGGTCGGGGGTGCCGCCCTGGCAGGTCACCCCGAACTCCGGAGCCGTGTGCCCGTCGGCGTACTCCTCGAGGAACAGCACCAGGCGCTCGTCGTCGGCGCCGTCGAGCGCGAGCTGGGCGCCCCACACCGTCACCACGACCTCGGACGGCAGGCCCTCGCGCGGCGACATGATGCCGTTGTCCGGGAGCTGCGCGGCGAGGAGCTCGACGTCGTCGGCCGGCAGCTCGGGGTCGTGGGTGATCCAGACGGTGCCGTGCTCGAGGTCGTGCACCGCGTTCTCCTCGCGCACCGGCTCGTCGTAGACGCCGCACGCCAGCCACACCGGGGCGTGCGGACCGCCAGCGGGAGGGTCCTGCGGGTACGCCACGTCGCCCGTGGTGTGCGTCCGGTCGGTGATCTCCCATGTCTCGACGAGGCTGAGGTCGAGCGCGCGCTGCGCCTCCTCGTTCCCACGGAGCGCCCGGTCGACCAGCGGCGCGACCAGCGCGGCCATCATGACGAGCGCCGCCGCCACGGTCGCCAGGACGAGCGGCAGCCGGCTCGAGCGTTGCTCCTCGACGACCGCCGTCCCGGTCGCCGCCGGGTCGTAGGGCGTCCCATCGGACGTCTCCCCGTCCGGCGCGTGGTCGATCGGGGATTCGGCGTCGCTCACCGCGACAGGCTACCGGCGGCCGGCAGGTCGCTCCCATCGGCGGGCAGCGCTCTCCTGAGGCGGGCGAGCCCGTCGCGCGCCTGGGACTTCACGGTGCCGGGCGAGATGCCGAGCTGGTCGGCGATCGCCCGCTCGGACAGGCCCTCGTAGTAGCGCAGCACCAGCACGGCCCGCTGTCGCGGCGCCAACGACGCCAGCGCCGCTCGTACGGCGACGAGCTCGGCCACGTCGGGATCGTGCGCCAGCTGCTCCGGGACGCTGTCGGTCGGGTGCTCGCGCCAGCGGCGTCTGCGCCACCGGGAGACGTTCTCGTTGACCAGCACGCGTCGCACGTAGGGCTCCGGGTTGTCGGCGATCCGACGCCACTGCGGGACGACCTTGACCAACGTGACCTGTACGAGGTCCTCAGCGTCCTGTGCGTGGCCGGTCAGGAGGTACGCCGTCCGCAACAGCGCAGCCTGCCGCGTGCGGACGAACTCGGCGAAGCCCTCAGGGGTGCCCACGGCGGCTCCTCACCGTGCGCCGGACCGAGATCCCCATGACCAGGACGAACCCGACCACGAAGGCGACCTGTCGCGGGTCGGGCGCGAAGGGGGCGCGGGGCGCCGGCACCACCTCGGCCGACCAGGCACCGGCCGCGAAGGACGGCATGTTGCCCTCGACCTGGAGGAG
>CAZDAO010000217.1:4745-6452 GCA_964503015.1 uncultured Nocardioides sp.
CGATCCGGCTCACCTCTCCCGATCCGGACACCTGCCAGCCGCGCCGCGCCGCCGTGCCGTCGACGGCGAGGAAGCCGGTCATGGTCTGTGACACCGTCGCCAGGTCGATCTTCGCCGCCGTCGGGTCCGTGACGCGCTCGGGCTCGTCGGCCGGGCTCCAGGTCCAGAGGTCGACCCGGGCAGAGTTCTGGTCCGCGTCGCGGAAGGCACCTGACTGGAACCAGAGCGTGTCGCCCGCCCAGGCCATGCCGGTCGCCATCAGACCGTGGTCCGTGGCCGGGTCCCACCGACGTTCCTGGCCTGTCGTCAGGTCGAGGACGTGGACGCCGGTCGGGACGGGGGCCTGGCCGGCGCTCCGCCGGCCGGCGTCCCCCGCCGAGGTCCAGTAGGCGAGCCTGGTGCCATCGGGCGAGAGTGCCGCTTCGCCCGCGGCGTCCTGGGCCACAGGCAGGTCGAGCCAGCGCGACACACCGGTCGAGGCGGACACGCCCCAGAGCGCCGTCGCGGACGAGAGCCACCCGGATCGCGTCCCGGTACCGACGGCCGACAGCCGACCGGGGGCGTGCCCGAAGGCCGGCTCCCAGCCTCCGGGCTCGCGTACGACGTCGGGCAGGACCTGCGCGCGGTCCGGACCGCCGGCGACGTGGGGCTCGGTGAACCGCGCCAGGGGCGTCACCGCGAGACCGACGAGGCCGACCACGGCAGCGACGCCCGCCAAGGTCAGGGCCCAGCGCCCCTGCTGCCGCCGCCGTCCTCGTGCCCACAGCTGGTCGGGGTCGGCCGCGAGAGCCGGTGCGTGCGCGGCGAGCCTCTCGAGCCGGTCGGCGACGTCGCCGGCGGGTGCGGACATGCGAGCTCCTCGGGTGGGTGGACAGCCTCACACGTCCACACGCCACGAGGGCGCGATCCGGAGGAGTGCCGAACCCGGATTTCTCAGGCCAGCGCGGCGCGCACGACCTCCGCGCGGGCGTCGTACTCGTCCTGCGGGATGTCCGGCAGCATGTCGGCCCAGATCGGGAGGTTCGAGCCACGCAGCTGGAGGACGCCGCGCGGTCGCGCCATCACGTTCATCGAGAAGTGGCCGCTGCCGTTCTCCCACTTGGTGATGTGCACGTTGCCCACGCCGTCGAGCGTCTGCACGGCGGCGTAGGTGCGGGCGACCAGGCGACCGAGCTCGGCGTGCCCGTCGTCGTCGAGGTCGTCGATCAGGACGTGCTCGCGCGTCACGACATTGGCGACGAACGGCAGGCTGGTCGCGCCCGGCCGGATGACGGCGAGCCGGTCACCGGTGTGCAGCACCTGCGGCTCGTGCTGCAGGGCCTGGCAGGTGCGGCAGGAGCCGCGGTCCTTGCCGCGGTCGGGCTCGGGGTCGGCGTACTCCGTCAGCGGGCGTGCCCGCAGGCCCTCGCGCTCGAACGGGAACACGTCCCAGTCCGGCATGGCCCCGAGCGGGAGGCGGCCGTCGTCGCCGACGGCCGCCTCCGCGCGGTCGAGGAAGTCCCTCACCCGGGTCAGCCCCGCAGCAGGTTCCGCAGGACGTACTGCATGATCCCGCCGTTGCGGTAGTAGTTCGCCTCGCCCGGGGTGTCGATCCGGACCGTGGCCTCGAACTCGCTGGCCTCGCCGTGCGCCTGGTCGGTGCCGGGTGCGGGCTCGACCTTCACCGTCACCGTGCGTGGCGTGGTGCCGTCGTTGAGCTCGGTGATG
>CAZDAO010000218.1:0-6436 GCA_964503015.1 uncultured Nocardioides sp.
CCAACAACCCGGACAAGACCGCCAGCCTCGAGGACTTCGGCATCCGTGTCGCCGAGCGCGTGCCGCTGGCCGTCCACCCGACCACCCACAACCAGGCCTACCTCCGCACCAAGGCCGAGCGGATGGGGCACGACCTGCCCCAGCTCGCCGTCGAGCTGGCCACCGACCACCAGGCCGAGCACCCGCAGGCCACCGACCCGGACGGAGAGACCGCATGAGCGAGCGGAGCGAGCGAATCGTCGAACACGGCGTGGCATGTGCCTCATGCGCGCACGCAGCGAAGCGAGCACGTGCATGAGCGGCGCCGGAGCACCCACGTCACAGCCCTTCGACGCGAGCGACCTCCGGGTGGCCGTCGTCGCCGCGAGCTGGCACACCCAGGTGATGGACGGCCTGGTCGCCGGCGCCGAGCGTGCCCTGGCGGCCTACGGCATCGGCGAGCCGGAGGTGATCCGGGTGCCGGGCACCTTCGAGCTGCCCGTGGTGGCCGCCGCCCTCGCGCAGGAGGGGTACGACGCCGTCGTGGCCCTCGGCGTCGTCATCCGCGGGGGCACCCCGCACTTCGACTACGTCTGCTCGGCCGCGACCGACGGTCTCACCCAGGTCAGCGTGGACCACGCCGTCCCGGTGGGGTTCGGCGTCCTGACCTGCGACACCGAGGAGCAGGCCCTCGACCGTGCCGGGCTCGAGGGCTCGGCCGAGGACAAGGGCTGGGAGGCGACGTCCGCTGCGCTCGACACCGCGAGGGTGCTGCGAGGCGTGCGAGGACGCTGACGCGCTGCCGGAGCCGGGGCGGCGGTCAGCCGGCTCGCTCGCTGCGTGACTGCAGCCGTTCGATGTGCTCGGATGCCTCCGCCTTGGTGAGGTCGGCCGGCAGCTCCTCGCCGGCCTCCCGCGCCAAGGTGTCGAGATAGCTGCGCTGGGCGCCGGTCATCGGCTCGTCGCCGGTGACCCACTCCTCGGGGTCCTTGCGGGTGCTGTCGGCCTGGGGCCCGCCCAGGGTCTCGGTCTGCTGGACGTCGTCCGAATGTGTGTTCGATTCGCTCATGGTGCGACTGTAGCCCGGGGGACCGACGGCGCCACCACACCCACGGGTGGTCCGGCCACGGGACCGGCGGCGGTGCCGTGGACGGCAGCGCCTAGGCTTGTCCCTCGTGAAGACGTTCGAGGACCTGTGGGCGGAGCTGTCCACCAAGGCCGCGGAGCGCCCCGAGGGGTCCGGCACCGTGCAGCAGCTGGACGCCGGCGTCCATGCCATCGGCAAGAAGCTGCTGGAGGAGGCCGCCGAGTCCTGGATGGCCGCCGAGCACGAGGGCAAGGAGGCGACGGCGCTGGAGATCAGCCAGCTGCTCTACCACGCCCAGGTGCTGATGCTCGCCTCCGGACTGACCCTCGACGACGTCTACGCCCACCTCTGAGGTGACCTCATGACCCTCCGCATCGCCGTCCCCAACAAGGGGTCGCTGTCCCAGTCCGCCACCGACATCCTGCGCGAGTCCGGCTACCGCCAGCGTTCCGACGCCAAGGAGCTGGCGCTCGTCGACGCCGAGAACGACGTCGAGTTCTTCTACCTGCGTCCCCGCGACATCGCGCTCTACGTCGGGGAGGGCACGCTCGACGTCGGGATCACCGGCCGCGACCTCCTGCTCGACTCGGGTGCCAAGGCCGACGAGGCGATGAGCCTCGGCTTCGGCCGCTCGCGCTTCCACTTCGCCGGCCCCGCGGGTCGCTACAGCTCGCTGGAGGACCTCTCCGGCCTGCGGATCGCGACGTCGTACGTCGGCGTGGTGGAGGACCACCTCTTCCGGCACGGCATCGACGCGACCGTCACCCGCCTCGACGGGGCCGTGGAGACCAGCATCCAGCTCGGGGTCGCAGACGTCATCGCCGACGTCGTCGAGACGGGGTCGACGTTGCGCGCTGCCGGCCTGGCCGTCTTCGGCGACGTGATCCTCGAGTCCGAGGCCGTCCTGATCACCCGCGGCGGGGTCGTGCCCGACGACTTCGAGATCTTCCGCCGCCGCATCGAGGGCGTCCTGGTCGCGCGGAGCTACGTGATGATGGACTACGACATCGAGGAGTCGAACCTCGACCGGGCGACGCAGCTCGCGCCCGGGCGCGAGGGGCCGACGATCTCGCCGCTCGGCAAGGCGGGGTGGGTCGCGGTGCGCGTGATGGTGCCGCGCACCGGTGCGCAGAGACTGATGGACGACCTCTACTCGATCGGTGCCCGCGCCATCCTGCTCACGGACATCCATGCCTGCCGACTCTGACCGGACCAGCGGCTCCGGCGCGGCCCGCGCGCTCCCGTCGCTGCCGCACACCTGGCGGCCCCTCGGTGTCCGGATCGCGGTGCTCGGCTTCGGCCTCATGCTCGTCGTGGTCTGCGCTGCCGCGTGGTTCGGGTTCGACGCCTCCGTGCGCGACCGGTTCAGCCTGCTCCAGCGCCTGACCCTCGTCCTCTTCGGCGCCGGCTTCGCCGTCTGCGGCTGGGCGCTCGGCCGGGCGCGGGTGACCGCCGACGACACGGGCCTGGTCGTGGTCAACGGGTTCCGGACGCGCCGGCTCGCCTGGGAGGAGGTCATCGCGATCCACCTCCCCGAGGGCGCCCCGTGGGCGACCCTCGACCTCGCCGACGGCACGACGATCTCGGCGATGGCGTTCCAGGGGTCCGACGGCGGGCGCGCCGTCCACGGTGTCCGGGCGGTGCGGGCGTTGATCGACCACGGATCCTCGCGGGACCGTTGACCGCGGTGGTCCTCGCTGCCCTAAGGTGGCGCCGACCACACCACTCCGAGACCGACGGTGGGGGGTCCGGAGGGGGAAGGGTACGGCATGTGGAAGCGCGTACGTCGGGCACCGGGCGGCGACGGGGAGCCGCATGGCGAACGGTCCGCGGAGGGTGTGACCTCGGGCACCGACGACTACCAGACCTACGTCGCCAGCCACCTCGAGTCGGGTGACGCGGAGAAGGGGATCCGGGAGGCGATCGGGGGCAACTTCGACACGATGGGCCTGATCGCGCGGGACCTGCTGATCGCCCACGGGCTGCGCCCGGACGGCACGGTCGTCGACGTCGGTTGTGGCTCCGGCCGACTGGCGCTGCCGTTGTCGGAGTACCTCGGCCCGGACGGTCACTACGTCGGCACCGACGTGGTGCCGGCCCTGGTCGACTACGCCCGCAACCTCGTCAACCGCCCTGACTGGCGTTTCCGGGTCGTCAAGCAGCTGCGGATCCCGGCCCCGAGGGACTCGGCCGACATCGTGTGCTTCTTCAGCGTGATGACCCACCTGCGCCACGAGCACTCCTACCTCTACCTGAAGGCTGCGAAACGGGTGGTCAAGCCTTCCGGCCGCATCATCGTGTCCTTCCTCGAGTTCGCGACGGCCGCTCACTGGGCAGTCTTCGAGCACAACTACCAGAACCCGTACGCCGACAAGCCCCTCGACCAGTTCCTCAGCCGCGACGCGCTCGAGGCGTTCGCCGCCCACCTCGACCTCGAGATCGTGGCGCTGCACGGAGGCGACGAGCTCGCGATCCCGCTGCGTCAGGAGGTCCGGATGGACCATGGCGCGGTCTACACCGACGCTGGGACCCTCGGTCAGTCGTTCGTCGTCTTCGCGAAGAAGTCCTGAGAGGTCGACCCTCAGAGGGCCCGGATGCCCCACGACACCGACACCTCGTCGCCCGGCGCTCCTGCCGGCGCGAGGACGAGGAGGTCGGTGCCGCAGTTGAACGCGTCGGCCGGTGCGGTCATCGGCTCGATCGCGAGCCCCGGACGCGGCCCGTCGCCGGGAGGGGTGAAGACCTGCAGCCAGCGGTGGTGCTCGTCCACCCACAGCGCGACGCCGCGCCCGGTCGCCGGGTCGACCAGCGTGGCGGTGGCGCGACCCTCCTCGTGGACGAGGGCGCCGAACCCGGCGTCGATCTCGAGGTCCCCGACCCGACGCGGCGAGGTGAAGTCGAGCTCTCCGGAGACCGGCTCGGTGCCGGTCGGCAGCCTCCGGTCGTCGACGAGGACGTGCTGCCGGGCCGGCAGCCGCAGGTCGAGGCCCTCGATCGCGTCGCCCACGCGCAGGTAGGGATGCGCCCCGCTGGCGTACGGCGCCGGCTCGGGGGAGAGGTTGGTGGCCGTCTGGGTGACCACCGGGCCGTCGGCGCCGAGGTCGTAGAGCACGTGCAGGTCGACCGCCCACGGGTAGCCGGACTGGGCCATCAGGCGGTAGACGAGGGACACCGACGTCGCGGTGTGCTCCTCGACCGTCCACGCGGCCCAGCGGACCAGCCCGTGGGAAGCGGTGCCCGTGCCCGGGTCGGTGAGGCCCAGCTGGAGGTCCCTGCCGCCGAAGGAGTAGCGGCCGTCGCGGATCCGGTTGGGCCACGGCATCAGCAGCTGGCCGCGGCCCTTGGTCGACATCTCGTCCTCGCCGAAGCCGTCGACCAGGTCGCGCCCGTGGTGGCTGAGCACGCGCAGCGCTGCACCGCTCTCGGTCACCACGGCGGCGTACCCGGCCGCCGCGATCTCGAACTGCTCCCCGCTCGGCCACACCACGCCGGCCACCCTATGCACCCCGAGCGCCGCCGGACGGGCACCGCAACGCCGGGATCGGTCGCCGGGCTCAGTCGCCGGGCTCAGCCGTCGGTCGACACGACGACGTCGGCGTGCCCACGCGTGCCGAGGCGCTCGAACAGGTCGTCCTCGTCGAGCCGCCACTGCTCCCACCGCGGTCGCATCGCCTCACCGTCGCGGGCCAGCCCGCGCTCGAGCCGGAGCGACGACCCCGCCTCGACCCAGACCAGCACGCCGACCAGGTCGGCGATCGCGGGCGACCACGACCCGACGCCCTCGACGACGAGCAGGCCACCCGGCTCGACCGTGTGCGCCTCCGCCCAGTCGTCGGCGTACCAGTCCCAGCGGACCCACCGTCCGGGGCCTCCGGCTGCGAGCGGGGCCAGCAACCGCTCGACGGTGGCGGCCAGGCCGGGAAGGCCTCGCCATCCCTGCAGGAGCTCGTCGCAGTGCACCACCTGCGTGTCGGGTACGACGTCGGCGAGCGCCGCGGCGAGCGTGGTCTTGCCGGACCCGGCGGGCCCGTCGACGCAGACCAGGCGTCCGGGACCGAGGGTCGGGGGAGCGGCGAGGACCTGCTCGGCGACCGCGGCCGCGACGAGGGACGGGTCAGAAGGCACGGTCGCAGCCGCGGTAGGAGGGCACCACGTCGGTGACCGTCTCCCCGCGGACCAGGTGCACGTCGCGGACGTGCTCGAACAGCTCGCCCGACTTGGCGTGCCGGAACCACACCAGGTCGCCGATCGCCAGCAGCGCGGCCGGGTGGCCCGTGAGCGGTGTCTGCACCTCGCCGGCGCCCTCGAGCCCGGTCAGGTGCAGGCCCGGCGGCGCCCACGGGATCGGGGAGCGGTCCTCGCCGGTCGCTCCGCTGGCGATGAGGCCGCCGCCGTGGACGGTGGCCATCGTCGGGGTGGGCTTGCGGGTGACCCGGAGCCCGAAGAACGCCGCCGGTCGCGGCTCGAAGGACGCGTAGTGGTCGAAGATGCCCGGCACCAGGAGGCCGGACCCGGCGGCGATCTCGGTCACCGCGCCGTCGGCCGCGGTGGCCTCGACCGACCCGGAGCCGCCCCCGTTCCAGAACTCCAGCTCGGCCACCTCGGCGAGCGCCTCGGAGATCTCGCGCCGGCGCACTTCGAGCTGGGACATCGACGCCTGCTTGAGGCGTCGTACGAGCATGGACCTGGTGCGCTGGTCGGGGACGTCGTCCTGCACCCCGGCCACCTGGCCCTCGTAGGTCATCACCCCGACGAGCCGGAAGCCGTCGCGCTCGACGACCTTGCGGGCCATGGCCACCACGTCGCCGGTGTCGAACAGCGGAGAGCGCTTCGGGCCGATGTGCTGCCCGCCGATCCGCAGACCTGCGTCGAGGTCGAGCGCGACGCGGATCGGAACGGCGCGCGACGAGCGGGTCGCGTCGACCAGGTCGAGGTGGACGGGGTCGTCGACCATCAGCGTGATGGCGGCAGCCGCGGAGGGCGATGTGGTCAGCCGTCGGATCGCGGCGTTGTCGACGGTCGGGTAGGCCACCACGATGTCGTCGCTCACACCGGTCTCGTGGAGCCAGAGCGCCTCGGCGAGCGTGAACGCGAGCACGCCGGCGAACCCGTCGTGGGCGAGCGCCCGCTCGATGAGCGCCGGCACGCGCAACGACTTCGACGCCACCCGGACGGGCTTGCCACCGGCCCGGCGGACCAGGTCGTCGGCGTTGGCGTCGAACGCGTCGAGGTCGACCACCGCGGTCGGTGTGGCCGGCTGCTCGGGCAGTGCACCGATCGCCGCGTCGAGACGGGCCCACAAGCGGTTGCGGTCCACGAAGTGGTCGCTCACTGGATGCCGCGCTTCTTGAGCAGCGCCTCGATGTCGGC
>CAZDAO010000219.1:0-6419 GCA_964503015.1 uncultured Nocardioides sp.
CGGCGCCAGCCGGAGATCTACGGCACCACGACGCACGCCGAGCTCGCTCACCGGTGCGTGGAGTGGGGCCGCGAGCTCGGCCTCGAGGTCGAGGTGCGCCAGACCAACCACGAGGGCGAGCTGCTCGACTGGCTCAACGGGGCTGCCGACGACGGCACGCCGGTCGTGCTCAACGCGGGGGCGTGGACGCACTACTCGCTCGCCCTGTACGACGCCTGCGCCCAGCTCACCGCGCCCCTCGTCGAGGTGCACATCTCCGACCCCAAGCAGCGGCCGGAGGAGTTCCGGCACACCTCGGTCGTCGAGCCGCACGCCGAGGTGACGATCGCGGGTGAGGGGATCGACGGCTACCGCCAGGCGCTGGGCGTGGTCCTCTCCCACCTGGGGTAACCACCCGAAGGGGTGTATCAGCCGCTGCCGCGGTTGCTCCTCTCCTCACAGGTCTTTGCCTACAGGGCAGCCGTGGGGGGTGCCCGGCTCGGAGGTCCCACCATGTCCACTCGCACCCAGTTCCGCCGGCGACGCACGCTCCCGGCCCTGCTGATCGCCCTTGCTGCCTCGACGCTCGTCGCTGCCGAAGCGTCGGCGGCACCGCCCGTCGCGGACTCGGGGCCCGACGTCACCGCCGTCGCCGGCACGGACGCCCAGCTGTCCGGCAGCGTCAGCGACCCCGACGGGGACGCGCTCGAGATCCGCTGGATGATGACGGTCGTCAGCGGCGGAGACGTGTCGACGTGCACCTTCAGCGGGCCGTGGTCGTGGGCTCCGGTGACCCCCCAGGGGCTGTCGCCGACGCTGAGCTGCACCCAGCCGGGCGAGTACCTGCTCCAGCTCGTGGTGGGCGACGGGACGTCGTCCGACGACGACACGGGCGCGCTGGTGACCTTCACCCACCCGGACACGACACCCGCGACGTGCTCGTTCCGGCCGTGGACCAAGCGCGTCACGAGCGTGCGGGTCGCCGACGCCGAGTCGGGCGTGGCGTCCTACACGGTCCTGCACACGTTCAACGTGGCGATGAAGCCGATGTCGGGCATGTGGTCCCCGCCCGTGCCGTCCGCCACGCTCCAGTGGTCCCGACCCGGGCGCGGCCCCGGCGTGGCGCTCATCAGCCACACCAACGGCGCCGGGCTGAGTGGCGAGTGCGTGCTCTTCGTCCGACGCAACGGCACGGCCAAGGTCGTCGGCTGACCGTGGCAGAGTCTGGGCCGTGGACTACTCCGAGGTCGAAGTCAGCGCGCTCGCGATCAACGTGACCGTCCCGGAGGAGCTGCGCTGGCGCGACTCCCGGCGCGGCGAGGAGTTCGAGCTCCAGACCCTCAACGTACGGATGCTGCCCGACGGGTCACTGGCCGCCAAGGCCTACGGGAGGCCCGTCGCGGGCGGTCGTGGCGGTTACACGTCCTTCGCGGTGCCCGACTCGCCCGAGCTCGCCGCGCTCGTTTCGGCAGCTGCCGACGAAGCCGGCCGGCGGTGGTCCGCGCACCTCTGAGCTGTGCTTGGATCGCCCGATGCTGCCCTTCCGCCAGGTCGACGTCTTCAGTGCCACCCCGTGGCTCGGCAACCCGCTCGCGGTCGTCCACGACGCCGACGGGCTCACCGACGAGCAGATGGCGCACTTCGCGCGCTGGACCAACCTCTCCGAGACCACCTTCCTGTGCGCGCCCACCGACGACCGCGCCGACTACAGGGTGCGGATCTGGACCACGGGCGGTGAGCTGCCGTTCGCCGGCCACCCGACCATCGGCAGCGCCCACGCGTGGCTCGAGGCCGGTGGCGTCCCGCGCGGCGACGTCCTGGTGCAGGAGTGCGGCGCCGGGCTCGTCGACGTACGTCGCTCGCCGAGCCTCGGCTTCGCGGCACCACCGCTGCGCCGGTCCGGGCCGGTCGAGCCGGAGCTGCGGGATCGCGTGCTGGCGGCGCTCGGGGTGGGTGCGCCGGACGTGCGTGACGTGGCCTGGATCGACAACGGGCCGGGCTGGGTCGGCGTCGACCTCGGCTCCGCCGAGGCCGTCGTCGGCGTGGTGCCCGACGTCGCCGCCTTCACCGACCTCAAGGTCACCGTCCTCGGCCGGTGGGAGGCCGACCGTGCGGCCGAGCTCGGTGCGGACGTGGAGGTGCGCGCCTTCTACGCCGACGGGCGCGACTTCGGCGAGGACCCGGTGACCGGGTCGGCCAACGCAGGACTGGCCCAGTGGCTCATCGGCGCGGGCGCGCTGCCACCGTCGTACACGTCGCGGCAGGGCAGCGTGATCGGACGCGAGGGCCGCGTGCGCATCGTCGCCGAGGGCGACGACGTCTGGGTGCACGGTGACGCGGTGACCCGCATCGTCGGTGAGGTCGACCTCTAGCCGCGAGTGGGCTGCACCAACATCCGCAGAACTGCGGATGTGTCGGCGACGCGACGGAGCGAGACTCGGTCCGGGCACCGACTCCATGTCGGTCCCGGGGAGGGGGAGCCATGAGGAGCCTGCCGAGCAGGAGCGCCGCCGACCAGCTCGAGGCGGAGGTGCGCGACGCTGAGTGCTGCACGCCCTGCGAGCGCTGCCACGACTGCCTGGTCAGGCTCGAGGAGGTCCGCGCCGTGCGCCGCGAGACGCTCCTGCACCGGGTCAGCCAGGTGCGCCCGCGACGGCCGGTGTGGTGACGCGCGGCTGACCCGGCCCTCGGAGACGCTGGGCACTCGGATGCATCCCTCCGCCCGCCTCGGGGTAACGACAGGGCCCAACGAGCGACGGTGCGAGAGGAGGCGCGGTGGGCCTGATGGGAGTGCTGCAGGGCCAACGGGGTCCGGTGGAGCTGGTGCTGGTGCGTCATGGCGAGAGCGTCGGCAACCTCGCCGACACCGAGGCGCGCGACGCGGATGCCGAGCGGCTCGAGCTGTCGGCGCGCGACGCCGACGTGGAGCTGTCTCCCAACGGCGAGGAGCAGGCGCGCGCGCTGGGCCGCTGGGTCGGCGGGCTGGCCGACGGCGACCGGCCCGACCTCGTCGTGAGCTCGCCCTATCGCCGTGCCGCGGACACCGCGCGCACCGCCCTCGAGGCGCTCGGTGCCGACGTGGTGCTCGACGAGCGACTGCGGGAGCGCGACCTCGGGCTCTTCGACGGCCTCACCGGCAAGGGCATCCGGGCGCGCTACCCCGACGAGGCGAAGCGGCGATCGCACGTCGGGAAGTTCTACTACCAACCCCCGTCGGGGGAGAGCTGGGCCGATGTCGTCCTGCGGGTGCGCAACCTGCTGGCGGACCTGCGCGAGGGGTACGACGGCCGGCGGGTGTGGCTGTTCACCCACCAAGCGGTGATCATGTCCTTCCGGTACGCACTCGAGGGGCTGGACGAGGAGGAGCTCCTCGACATCGACCGGTCGGTCGCGATCCCCAACGCGTCGATCACCCGCTACGAGCGGCGCGACGACGCGCTCGTCCTACGCACCTTCGCCGACGACGGCCACCTGTCGTCGGGACCCGCCGAGCAGACCGAGGAGCCGGACCGCGGCGGCGAGGCGCAGGATGGCTGACGGCACGCTCGTCGACCCCGACCTGCTCCGCGACTGGCCGCTGCCCGAACCGGGGGCGGACAAGGATGCTCGCGGGCGACTGCTGGTGGTCGCCGGCAGCCGGGACACCCCGGGCGCAGGCCTGCTCGCCGCGGAGGCCGCGATGCGCGTGGGCGCGGGAAAGGTGCAGCTGATGACGGTGCGTTCGTGTGCTCCGGCGCTCGCCGTCGCCGCACCGGAGCTGATGGTGACCGGGGTCGGCGAGGACCAGGACGGCCATCTCGACCCCGCCCGGTCGGAGCAGGTGCGCGACTGTGCGGCCGGCAGCAGCGCCGTCCTGCTCGGCCCGGGGTTCATGGACCCCGAGGTCGCCGATGCGCTGGTGGGCGGGATCGCACCTGCAGTGGACGGCACGCTCGTCCTCGACGCCCTGGCCTCGGCGTACGTCACCGGCGCCCCGGACCGGGTGGCGCGCCTCGGGGCCCCGGTGGTGCTGACCGTGAACCCCACCGAGCTCGCGCACTGCCTCGAGTGCGAGGACGACGAGGTGGAGGCCGACCTGGCCGGGCACGCGGCGCTGCTGGCCCGGCGTACGGATGCGGTCGTGGTGTGCGGGGGTCCCACGAAGTTCGTGGCACACGGTGACGACCTCTGGCGCGTCGAGGCGGGCAACGCCGGTCTGGGCACGGCCGGGTCCGGCGACGTCCAGGCCGGCATCGTCACCGGGCTGCTCGGACGCGGGGCGAGCGCCACCCAGGCGGCGGTCTGGGGTGCCTACCTGCACGGCGCGGCGGGCGACGCCCTCGCGGAGCGGGTCGGGCCGGTCGGGTTCCTCGCCCGGGAGCTGCCCGGACAGCTGCCGGCCCTGCTGGCCGACCTGACGGCCTGAGTCCGTCGGGACGTGGACGCACCGCTGGTCCAGACATCCGTAGTAATGCGGATGTGGCAGGTCACCACCTGCGACCAGACTCGGCCACCGACGCAGCGAGGTGCTGGGTCGGGGGAGGAAGACATGCGACGCGTGGTGAGCAGGAGCGCACACGCCGACCAGCTCGAGGCGGAGGTCCGCGACGCCACGTGCTGCGTCGCGACGGACCGGTGCTGGTCGTGCGAGGTCAAGCTCGGGGAGGTGCGCGCCGCGCGCCGCGACGCGCTGCTGCACCGGATCAGCACCGTGCGACCGCGCAGGCACGTCCGATGATGGTCCGCGACGGCGCGGTGGGCGCCGGGAGCGGGGGGCGGGTGCCGAGCTCGGTGCGGGAGGCCGCGCGCGAGGCGAACGAGGCGGCGTCGGCTCAGGCGAGCGAGGCGAGCCAGTCGTCGATCGGGACATCGCCGTCGCCGAAGACGAGCGTCCGGCCGTAGGAGCGGGTGTCCGGGAGCACCGCCACCGCGACCTGGGCGACGAGCTCGCGCGAGGTGGTGTCGCCGTCCCCGAACGAGGCGTCCGGGTTGACCGCCGCCCCGCCGGGCTCGAGGGTGAGCGTGCCGGGGGCGAGGATCGTCCAGGTGAGGCTGGAGTCGCGCAGGTGCTCGTCGGCGGCGATCTTGGCGTCCTGGTAGTGGCGGAACGGGTTGTCCTCGGGCACGAGAGAGTCGGGGGTGGAGCCCGAGAACGACACCATCACGTAGCGGTCGACGCCCGCGGTCGCCGCCGCGTCCATCGAGCGGATCGCGGCGTCGCGGTCCACCGCGTAGGTGCGGTCGGGGTCGCCGCCGCCGGCACCGGCGGCCCAGATAACCGCGGCCTGTCCGGTGAGCTGCTTGACCAGGGTGGCCTCGTCGGCGTCCTCGACCGAGGACACCAGCGCCGTCGCCCCGGTCGCCTCCACGTCGGCCACGTGGTCGGGGTTGCGCACGACCGAGGTCACCTCGTGTCCCGCCTCGACCAGCAGAGGGGCCAGGAGCAGTGCGATCTTGCCGTGTCCGCCGAAGATGGTGACTCGCATGTGTGCCACCGTAGCCGGGTGCAGAACTCGACCCACGGCCTGGCCATCGGGGAGACCGAGGTCCGCAAGGAGTTCGTCGCCGACCACGAGGCGCAGGCCGAGCGCGAGTGGGCGTGCCTGACGCTCCTCGCCGAGCACGCGCCCGGTCTCGCACCGCGGCCGATCCGCCGCGAGGCCGGCGCCCGCCCGGTGATCGTGATGGAGCGACTTCCCGGTGCGCACCTCGCGCCGCGACCGCTCACGACGGACCAGACGCGGGCGCTCGGGAGCGCGCTGCGCCGGCTGTACGACGTACCGCTGGGCGCGGTGCGCGAGGCCGGGATCGGGCCGCGGCGGTACGGCGCACGCGAGCACGTGCGGGTGATGCGGGACTGGCTCGCCAGCGAGGTCGACCTGGGGAAGTGCCGCGACCCCGCGCTGGTCGGGGAGGCGCTGGCCGCCGCCCGGGCCTACGTCGCGGACCCGCCGCTGCCGGAACCGCGCGAGACCGCGCTCGGCATCGCCGACCTCAACCCGCCGAACGTGATGTGGGACGGGCGGGTGGTCCGCCTGCTCGACTTCGAGGACGGCGGCCTCAGCGACCCGGCGTACGAGCTCGCGGACCACGTCGAGCACCTCGGCAGTCGACTGCCCGGGGTCTACGATCCCGACGCGCTCGCCACGGCGGTGGGGCTGGACGACGAGGACCGGGAGCGGATGGTGGCCTACCGACCGCTGTGGGCGGCGTTCTGGCTGGCGATGCTGCTGCCCGGGAACACCGCCTGGCGCCGCAACCCGCGCGGCACCACGGAGGCCCACGCCGCGCATTTCATGGCTCTGGTGGACGCCCACTAGACTGGCCCGTCGGCGCCGGGCGTCCCAGCCGCGGCACCACGGATCTTTGACAACTCGACGAAGGCGGACAGCGACTCATGGCAACCACGAACGACCTCAAGAACGGCATGGTCCTCAACCTCGAGGGTCAGCTCTGGTCCG
>CAZDAO010000220.1:0-6397 GCA_964503015.1 uncultured Nocardioides sp.
CGTCAGCCACTGCTCGCGGTTGGCGGCGATCTCGGCGGGGTCGACCTCGTAGGGGTCGTCGGGCTGCTCGGCGAAGGACGCCCAGTCGTCGGGAACCGTCGCGCCGGGCATGACCGGGAAGACGTACATCGACTCCGGAAGGGCGCTCTGCACCTCGTCACTGAGCAGCCAGTCGACCAGGGCGGCAGCACCCTCCGGGTTGTCGGCGCCCTCGAGCACACCGGCGTACTCCACCTGGCGGAAGCAGGTGTCGAGCAGCGCCGCGGTGGTGCTCCTGCCCCCGGAGACCGTGAAGGCCGGGGAGGAGTCGTAGGACACCACGATCGGCCGCGTGCCGTTGTCGGAGCCGGCGGTGAAGTCGCCGTAGTAGGCGTCCTCCCAGCCGTCGACGACCTTGGCGCCGTTGTCCAGCAGGTCGGTCCAGTAGGACTGCCAGTCGTCACCGAACGCGGCGACGGTCGCGAGGAAGAACGCCATGCCCGGGCTGCTCGTCGAGGCGCCCGGCGTGACGAAGAGGTCCTGGTAGGCCGGGTCCGTGAGGTCCTCGAGCGTCTGCGGCGGCTCGACCCCCTCGCGGTCGAACCAGGCGGAGTCGACGTTGACGCACACGCTCGCCGAGTCGACCGGGACGAGCCGGTCCGCGCCCTCGGGGAGGGCGTACTCCGCGGGCGGCTCCGTCGTCGGTGTGACCTCCGCGAAGGCGCCCTCGCCCAGCGGCCGCGAGGCGAAGGTGTTGTCGATGCCGAAGGCGGCGTCGGCGATCGGGTTGTCGGCGGTGAGGCTGAGCTTGGTGGCGAGCGTGCCGGCGTCGCCGGCGGCGCGGACCTCGAGGGTGTAGCCGGTCTCGTCCTGGAACGCCCTGACCAGCCGCTTGGGCAGGTGGAAGGACTCGTGGGTGGCGAGGACGACCGTGCCGCCCGCCTCCCCCGAGGACCCGTCGGGGCTCGCCGTGGTCTCGCTCGCGGTCTCGCCCGAGCCACCTCCGGCGAGGCTGCACCCCGCGAGCGTGACGGCGGCCGCCGCGGTGGTGAGGGCGGTGGTGAATGCAGCGCGAAAACGTCGGTGCATGGTGACTCCCTATCGCCGGTGCTAGCCGGATCAGGTTCGGAGGGTCTGCGGCTGGTCCGCACTCTCAGCACGCCTGCACGTGCTCCCCTGTCTTCGGGTCCAGCCTACTAGGACACCTCCGTGGACGCCCGACGCAGGGCATGGCGTGCGTCGAGCGGCCCTGCGTCCGCTCGAGCACCTCTAGGGTCGGTGGCATGCCGAGCCGCCGCCACGACCTGCTGGCCACCGTCGTCCCGAAGATCCGCAGGTCCCGGGAGCTCGACAGCGAGCCCGCCGAACGCGCCCGCGTCGAGGCCTGGCACCGCACCCTCGACCGTGCGCTCCCGACCCGGGCCACCCCGGGCTTCGCGAGGAGGTGGGACGCAACAGTCAGCGACATCGGCTTCCCGTGCCACGTGCTGACCCCGCGCACCCGGCGCCCGGTGCGCACGCTCTACTACGTCCACGGCGGCGCGTTCATGGCGCCGATCGACGCCTTCCACGTCCGCTACGCCACCCGTCTGGCCGACGCCATCGGGGCGCGGGTCGTGATGCCGGACTACCCGCTCGCCCCCGAGCACACCTGGCGCGACTCCCACGACGCGCTCGTGGAGGACGCCGCCCGATGGGCCGGCCGCGACGGCGGCACGGTCCTCGCGGGCGACTCCGCCGGCGGCGGCCTGTCCCTGGCGGTCGCGCAGTCGGTCCGTGACCGCGGGCTCACGCCGGCCACCCACCTGGTCCTGCACGCGCCGTGGGTCGACCTCACCACCTCGACCCCCGAGACGCACGACGTCGACGCGATCGACCCGTGGCTGTTCATCGGCAAGCTGCAGGCGTACGCCGGGTGGTGGGCGGGCACGTCGCAGGACCTCGGCCGCCCGGAGGTCTCCCCGGCGCTCGGCGAGCTGGCCGGGCTCCCGAGGGCGCTGATGCTCTACGGCACGCGCGACCTGCTCTTCCCGGGCTGCCGGCTGCTGGCGCAGCGCGCCGCGGAGGCGGGCTGGGACCTGACGGCCATCGAGGAGCCCGACCTCATCCACGTCTACGGACTGCTGCCGTTCGCCCCCGAGGCCCGCCGCGCGTTCGCCCAGGTCGTGGAGTTCCTGGGATGAGCCCGCGGGTGGTGTGCGTCCGATTCGACGAGCTCACGCCGCGGCTGGCGTACGACACCTGGCGGCTGCGGCAGCAGGTGTTCGTCGTCGAGCAGCACTGCCCCTACCCCGACCTCGACGGACGCGACGTCGAGGACACGACGCGGCACGTGCTGCTGCTCGAGGACGACGCGCTCATCGGGTGCCTGCGCCTGCTCGACGACGGAGACGCCGCCCGCATCGGCCGGGTCGTCCTCGCACCGCAGGCCCGTGGTCGCGGGCTCGGGCACCGGCTGATGGAGCGCGCGCTCGAGGAGTGCGGCGACCGCGAGGTGCGCCTCGACGCGCAGACTCCCCTGGCGGACTTCTACCGCGGCCACGGCTTCGAGGTGACCGGTCCGGAGTTCGACGACGACGGGGTCATGCACGTGCCGATGCGGCGACGCGCGAGCGGGAGCCCGCGACAGTCGTCATGATGGGTCCGTGCCCCTCAGCGTCGAGCTCGCGGAGATCCGGGACTTCCTCGCTGCCCACCCACCGTTCGACTCCCTCCCGGGCGACGTCCTGGAGTCGATCCCGCCCCGGTTGAGCGTCGGCTACCACCGTCGCGGCACCGTGGTCCTCGACGCCGGCAGCACCGCGGTCGAGCTGCTGGTCGTGCGGTCGGGTGCGGTGGAGCTCCGCGACAGCGTCGGCGAGCTCGTCGAACGGGGCGCCGCAGGCACCTGCATCGGAGGCGCCGCGCTGGCGACCGGGGCTCCCCAGCCGGTCACCGTCCGGGCGATCGAGGACACCCTGGTCCTGGTCTGCCCGGCCGACCTGTTCCACTGGCTCCGCGAGCGGCACGCGGACTTCGCCTCCTTCTTCGAGCACCGCGCGGGGAGGTTGCGCGATGCCGTCGCCCGGCAACGCCGGGAGGTGACCGACGTGGAGCGCTCCGTGCTGGCCAGCACGGTGCGCGACCTCGTGGGGCGGGCGCCGGTCAGCATCCGTGCCGACGCCTCCGTCCTGGAGGCCGCCCGGCTGATGTCGGCCGAGCGGATCTCGTCGGTGCTGGTCACCGACGGCCGGGTCCTCGTCGGCATCCTGACCGACCGCGACCTGCGCACCCGCGTCCTGGCTGCCGCCGTGGACCCGTCCAGTCCCGTGTCGACGGTGATGACGCCCGACCCGGCGACCACCGCACCCGAGGCGCCGGCCCTGGCGGCGCTGCTCGAGATGGTGCGGCGCAACATCCACCACCTGCCCGTGGTCGAGGACGGCCGGCCGGCCGGCATGGTGACGGCGACCGACCTGCTCCGGCTGCAGCAGGCGAACCCCGTCTTCCTCGTCGGCGACATCGCCAAGGCGCCCGACGTCGCCGCGGTCGCGGCGCTGGCGACCCGACTGCCGTGGGTCGTGGTGGGCCTCGTCCGGCACGGCACGTCGGCCCAGGACGCCGGTCAGGTGGTCACCACCGTCGGGGACGCGATCGAGCAGCAGGTCATCGCGCTCGTCGAGGCCGAGCTGGGCGCGCCGCCGGTGCCGTACGCCTGGCTGACCCTCGGCTCCCGCGCCCGCTTCGAGCAGGCCCTCGGCGCCGACCAGGACCATGCCCTGCTGCTGCACGACCACTACCGGCCCGACCAGCACGCCGCCTACTTCGATGCGCTCGCCGAGCGGGTCACGCGGGGCCTGGAGACCGTGGGCTACCCCCGCTGCCGCGGCGACAAGATGGCCACGAACCCCGAGTGGCGCCAGCCCCTCACCGCCTGGCGCCGCCACGTCGCGCGCTGGGTCGACACGCCGACCCCGGAGGCGGTCCTCGAGGCCAGCGTGTTCTTCGACCTGCGCCACCAGTACGGCGACCCGGACCTGACGGCCGACCTCACGACGCTCCAGCGCCGAGCGGCGCAGGGGGCACCGATCTTCCTGGCCCACCTGGCCGCCGCGGCCGCGTCGCACCACACGCCTCTCGGCTTCTTCCGCGGCCTGGTCGTCGAGCGGTCCGGGGAGCACCGCGACGCGCTCGACGTGAAGCGGGGCGGCATCAACACCATCGTCGAGATCGCGCGCCTCCACGCGCTGGCGTGCGGCTCCGAGGCGACGTCGACCCTCGCCCGGCTCGAGGACGCCGTGGCCGCCGGTCGGATCAGCCCCACCCTGGGAGCCGACCTGCGCGACGCCTGGGAGTTCCTCGCCCACCTGCGACTGCGGCACCAGGTCGATCAGATCCGCGCCGGCCGACCGGTCGACAACTGGGTCGACCCGTCCGCGCTCAGCCACTTCGAGCAGCGCCACCTCAAGGCGGCGTTCGGGGTGATCCGGTCCGCCCAGGGCGCCATCGCCCAGCGCTACCCCGTCCGTGAGATGACGTGACGCCCGACGACCGGACGCCGCTCGACCAGCTCTCCCTGCTGGCGGTGGACCTCGAGACCACCGGGCTGTCCCCGGCCCGCGACCAGGTGCTGGCGGTGGGGTGGGTGCCGGTGGACGGCGTACGCATCGACCTCTCCGGGTGCCGGCGCCATGTCGTGCGCCGGGGGGACCCCGGCGAGGCGGTGGCCATCCACGGCCTCACCCACGACGACCTCGAGGAGGGTCGTCCGGTCGCGGAGGTGCTGGCGGAGCTGGCGCGCGCCTGGGAGGGACGCGTGCTCCTCGCGCACCACGCACCCTTCGACCTGGCCTTCCTCGCGGCAGCCTTCCGGTCCGTGGGCGAGCGGCCGGTCCTGCCACCCGCCGTCTGCACGCTGGACCTCCAGCGACGCCTGCTGGCACGCCACCACGGGGAGGTGCGCCCCGACGACCTCCGCCTGTGGCGGGCCCGGGAGCGCCACGGCCTGCCCGCCACCGCGGCCCACGACGCCCTCGGCGACGCGCTGGCCTGCGCGGAGCTCTACCTCGCCCAGACCGCCGAGCTCGGCGCGAGCGGACCGCTGACCCTGCGCGACGTGCGTCGGCGCGAACCGTGGCTCGACCGGCTCAGGGCGTGGGTGCGGGGTCACCGCTGGACGACGTCGACGCCGGGGTGGTCGCCACCCCGGCGTCGACAGTGACGGCGAGCCCGGTCAGACCTCGCCGCCGGCGTGCTTGGTCACGAGCTCGGTCCGGCCGGGGTAGCGGATCTCCTCGACCAGCTCCTGCATGACCGGACTGGGCTTCGGGGTGAACTGGGAGACGATGATCGTCACCGCGAAGTTGATCAGCATCCCGACCGTGCCGAAGCCGGTCTCCAGGATCCCGAAGACGCCCTCTCCGTTGCCGTAGATGTCGATCGTCCACAGCATGTAGGCCATCGTGGTGACGAGTCCGGCGAGCATGCCCGCCGTCGCGCCGATGGCCGTGCAGTTCTTCCAGAAGATGCCCAGCACCAGGATCGGGAAGAAGCTCGCTGCCGCGAGCCCGAAGGCCAGTGCGACCACCTGGGCCACGAATCCCGGAGGGTTGATGCCGAGGTAGCCGGCGACCACGATCGCACCTGCCATCGCGATGCGCCCGACCAGGAGCTGGCGCGCCTCGGTGGCCTGCGGGTTGATCTTCTTGTAGTAGACGTCGTTGGCGACGGCACTGGAGATGACCAGCAGGAGGCCGGACGCCGTGGACAACGCCGCCGCGAGGGCTCCGGCCGCCACCAGGCCGACGATCGGGGCCGGGAGGCCACCGATCTCGGGTGAGGCCAGCACGATGATGTCGTTGTTGATGAGGATGTCGCTGTAGCTCACGGTGCTGTCGGCCGGGAGCGCGGAGATCGCCGAGCCGTCGGCCTGCGTGATCAGGCCGACCTCCGACCAGGTGTTGAACCACGACGGCATGTCGCTCAGCGCGGTGCCGTTGACGTCCTCGATGATCTGCAGCTTGCTGAAGGCGGCCACCGACGGGGCCGTCGTGTAGAGCAGGGCGATGAAGAACAGTGCCCACAGCGCCGAGTACCTCGCGGCCCGCACGCTCTTCGCGGTGTAGAAGCGGACGATCACGTGCGGCAGTCCCGCCGTGCCGAACATCAGCGACGCCGTGATCAGCAGCATGTTGAGCATGTTGGTGCTGCCGAAGGCGGCGGTGTACTCCGGGATGCCGAGCTCGGTCTGCAGCGCGTCGAGCTCCTCGAGGATCGTCCCGAACCCGATCTGGGGGATCGGCACGTCGGTCACCTTGGCGGAGACGGCCACCGCGGGGATCAGGTAGGCGATGATCAGCACGGTGTACTGGGTCACCTGGGTCCAGGTGATGCCCTTCATGCCGCCGAGCACGGCGTAGAAGAAGACGACGGCCATGCC
>CAZDAO010000221.1:0-6361 GCA_964503015.1 uncultured Nocardioides sp.
CTACGGCGAGTCGAGGCCGACCGCGCGCGCGCGCGCCCACGAGCTGCTGACCACCGTCGGCCTCGCGCCGTCCCAGTACGCCCGCAAGTACCCGCACGAGCTGTCGGGCGGCCAGCGACAGCGGGTCGGCGTCGCCCGGGCGCTCGCGGCCAACCCGCCCGTGCTGCTGATGGACGAGCCCTTCGGCGCGGTCGACCCGATCGTGCGCGGCCGGCTCCAGGACGAGTTCCGGCGGCTCCAGGACGAGCTCGGCAAGACCGTGGTCCTGGTGACCCACGACATCGACGAGGCGATCCGGATGGGCGACCGGGTCGCCGTCTTCGCCACCGGCGGGCGCCTCGCCCAGTACGCCACCCCCGGGGAGCTGCTCGCCCACCCCGCCGACGAGCAGGTGGCCGACTTCGTCGGTGCGGGCGGACTTCGCACCCTGACCGTGACGCGGCTGCGCGAGGAGCACCTCGAGCCCCTCGACGGTGTCGCCACGGGCGACCTCGGCGCCGCGATCGACCTGGACTCCTCGCTGGAGGACGCCCTCGCCATCATGCTGCGGGAGGACAAGCCAATGGTCGGCGTGCGTCGCGGCACGCAGTTCGTCGGCGTGCTGACGCCGGCGGGAGTGCACCGAGCGCTGCGCGAGTCCCTGGGCTGACCGCCGGTCAGCGGACGGTGACGTCCTTGTGCCAGGACTCGGTGACGTACGTGGTGCCCCAGCCCATGGAGACGTAGAGGCCGTCGGCACCGGTGGGTGAGTCGGCGTCGACCTCGAGCCCGACGCGGTCGCGGCCACGGGCCGCGGCGTCGGCGACGATCGTGCGGAGCAGACCGGTGGCCACCCCGCGGCCACGGGCCGACTCGAGGACGCCGAGGTAGGAGACGTAGGACCCGTCGGGACCGTGGGCGGACTCGCTGACCGTGCCGACGAGGGCACCGGCCGGCTCGGGCGCGTCACCATCGCCGTCGACGATCTCGGCGAGCCACCAGTGGTCCCAGCGGTGGCCGGGGTCCTCGCGGAGCCGGTGGATGAACTCCTGGAAGGTCTCCTCGGCGGAGTTGAAGTGGTCGGTGAACGCGCCCTCGAGCACCTCGTGCACGGCCCGCAGGTCGGCCTCCTCGGGCATCCCGTCACCCGACCGCTCGACCAGCCGGAACACCACGCCCCGTCGCTCCCAGCGGGCGGGGTCGGGCACCAGCTCCGCTTCGTCCGCCTCCACCGTCCGGCTCATCTGCCACCAGGTGCGCACCCGCTCGAAGCCGGCGTCGGCGAGCCACCCGTGCTGCCGCTCGTCCTCGGCGAACGCCCCGGTGTCGATCTGCTGGACAGGCAGGCCGCGGGCGGCGCCGACGGCGCGGGCCTGGGCCTCGGCCCACGCGAAGAGGACGTCGCTGCACCCGTCGGCGAGCCGCTCGTCGACGTCGCGGTCGACGATGTGGACGAACAGCATCCGGCCCTCGGCGCGGTCGTGCACGCTCCCCCACGCCTGGATCGTGCCCTCCGCGTCGCGGACGACCAGGTTCTCCCGCATGGCCAGTCCGCGCTCCGACACCTCGACGAGGACCTCGTCCTCACCCGACCCGGCCCAGCCGCGGCCGGCCCGTTCGTGCGCGCGCAGCAGCTCGGTGAGACGCGCGACCGTGGCGGGGTCGGCACCGTCGGGCGTGTCCGCGCTCCACCCCTCGGGCAGCCCCGGGTCGTCGGGCAGCGCGTCGCTCGGGTCGCTCTCGAACCTGTTGTCCTCGGGGATCACGAGCCGTCATTGTTCCGTACACGCGCGACACCCGCCCGGACGGAGGTCCGGACGGGTGACGTACGTCGCTCGCGCGACGCGCGGGTCGCTCAGGCGCTCCGGTGCTCGCGGCGCGCCGCAACGGCACGCAGCGAGTCGAGCTCGGCGCGCAGCACGTCGATCTCGGCCTCGAGCTCGGCGACCTGGAAGATCGCCTCGGCGGCCCGGCTCTCGGCGTCGTCGCGACCGCGCTCGGCGGCGTCGGCGCGGCGAGCCTCCTGACCACGCTTGAGGGTCTGCGCGGCCGCGTTCTTCTGGGCGGTCGAGAGGGCGCGCTCGAGGACGTCGATGGCGTGCTCGCGCTCCTCGATCTTGCGGCGCATGTCGGCGGCGAAGGCCGCCGACTCCGCGGTGCGCTGCTCGGTGAGGGCGCGGTACTCCTGCGCCTGCACGGCACGGTCCCGGGCGGCATCGCGCCGGGTCTGCACGAGCTCGGAGTGGGTGATGCGGGTGGCGGCCGCGCCGGCGAGCACGGCCAGGACCGCAGCGACAGCGGTCAGGGCGGCCGACGACGAGGCCAGGGCGCCCGCCACGACCGCGGCGGCGGCGGCGAGGAGCGCGACGGCGACGACCAGGCGCGTGCTGCGCTGGCGCCGGCGGGCGGGCGTACGGGACGCCTGTGACTGCTGGGGCTGCTGGGAAGGCATGGGGTCAGACTAGGGCCGACCCTCGCCCCCGTCCGCGCGACACGCACGCTCCAGGGCGAGCGAGGCCAGCGTCACCACGGCGGCCGCGGCGGTCGCCACGAGCGAGCGCAGGATCCAGCGGTCGGCGTACTGGCTCGCATCACCCAGCCAGCTGATCGCGTAGCCGAGGTAGCCGGCAGCCACCAGGGAGCCGCACAGCGCGCACGCGCGGGCCAGCACGAGCCGGTTGACCGCCTGGTGGACCTCCAGCCGCTCACCGCGCACCTGGACGGTCTGCCAGGTGTGCCAGGCGAGGAAGACCATGATCGCGGCCACCAGCACCAGCGCCAGGGCCTGCGCCCACGACACCAGCGGCGGGTCGCCGGCGAGCCAGGACATCAGCGGGTGGATGCCCCACCCGCCCACCAGGCCCAGGACCAGGCACGTGGTCAGGGCGCGCGCCGAGGTGGGGCGCAGCGTCCCGCGCGGCTCCGGCGGCTCGTCGGGGTCGGTCTCGCTCACCGCGGGGTGGTCGCTCGGGTGCTCATTCGACCTCGAGGGCGAGGTCCTCGCGCCTACGGACGCCCGAGGCGTCCGTCGCCTCGAGGAGGTCGGCGATCGGGCCGCGCTCGGGGAACACCGCGTCGGGCTCGAGGTCGTGCCAGGGCCGCAGGACGAAGGCCCGCTCGTGGGCGCGGGGGTGCGGCAGCCGCAGGAAGTCCTCGTTGGAGCGGCGGTCGCCCACCACGATGAGGTCCACGTCGAGGGTGCGCGGCGCGTTGCGGATGTCGCTGCGCTCCCGCTCGAAGGCGTCCTCGATCGCCAAGGCGCGCTCCATCAGGCGCGCCGCGGGGAGGGTGGTGTCGGCGAGGACCACGGCGTTGAGGAAGGGGCCGGCCTCCTCCGGCGAGTCGACCGGGTCGGTCTCGTAGACCGGGGAGACGCCGGTGACGAAGAAGTCCGGGGTGTCGCGCAGCGCGTCGACCGCACCCTGGAGGGAGGCGAGCCGTTCGCCGAGGTTCGAGCCCAGCGCCACCACGACCCGGCGGATCGGGTGCATCTCGCCGGTGAGGGAGTCGGCGTCCACGATGTTCGGGTTCGGGGTCTCAGTCATGCGTTGCCTCGCGTTCTGGTGATCGTCAGCGCGACGTCCGAGTACGTCGCGTCGATGGGCGCATCAGGTTTGTGCAGCGTGACCCGCGCCCATTCAACACGACTGTCCAACAGGCACACATCGGCGATGCGTTGAGCGACGGTTTCTATCAGGTCCACCGGATCGCGCTCGACGGCGGCCTTCACGTCGGTGGTCAGGGACCCGTAGTTGACGGTGTCCGCCAGGTCGTCCGACGCCGCGGCCGCACGGGTGTCGATGCCCAGCACCAGGTCGACGACGAACGTCTGGCCCTCCCGCTTCTCGAAGTCGAAGACGCCGTGGTGCGCGAAGCACTCGATCCCCGTCACGGCCAGCTCGTCGGTCATGGCACTCCTCCTCACGAGGGTCCCCTCATCGCGGCCGCGACGGCGAGCGCGTCGCGGGTCGCGCGTACGTCGTGCACGCGCAGGACGTCGACACCCCGGTCGGCGAGCAGTGCGACCAGGGCGGCGTGCGCGTGCTCGCGCTCGCCGACCGGCCGGGGCTCACCGTCGCGGCGCAGGAGGGTGCCGAGGAACGACTTGCGGCTGGCGCCGACGAGCAGCGGACGGCCCAGGCCGGCGAGCACGTCGAGCCGCGTGAGGAGCTCCCAGTTGTGGCGCGGCTCCTTGGCGAAGCCCAGCCCGGGGTCGAGGACGACCCGCTCGACCGCGATCCCGGCGGCCACGGCGGCGTCGAGCCGCTCGGAGAGCTCGCGGCGCACGGTCTCGACGACGCCGTCGGGTGAGTAGTCGGTGAAGTCGCGCATCCGGTCGGCGTGCGCGCGCCAGTGCATCGCGACGTAGTCGACCTCGCCCGCCGCGACCACGTCGAGGATCCGCGGGTCGGCCAGCCCGCCCGAGACGTCGTTGACGATCGTCGCCCCGGCCGCCACGGCCGCCTCGGCGACCTCGGCGCGCATCGTGTCGACGGAGACGACGGCACCCTCCCCGGCGAGCTCCCGGATGACCGGCACGACCCGGTCGAGCTCCTCGGCGACCAGGGGTCGGGTGGCGCCGGGGCGGGTGGACTCCCCACCGATGTCGAGGATGTCGGCACCCTCGGCGAGGAGCTCCTGACCGTGCGCGACGGCGGTCTCGGTGGTGTCGAACCGACCGCCGTCGGAGAAGCTGTCGGGAGTGACGTTGACGATCCCCATCACCCGGGGCACGCGAGCGGCAGCCGTCCCGGTCACCTGGTGCCCGAGCGGATGAGCGCCATCGCCTCGGCGCGGGTGGCCTGGTTGGTGAGCATCGAGCCGCGGACCGCGGAGGTGATGGTGCGCGCGCCCGCCTTGCGGACGCCGCGCATCGTCATGCAGAGGTGCTCGGCCTCGATGACCACGATGACGCCGCGGGCCTCGAGGATCTCCATCAGGGAGTCGGCGACCTGGGTGGTGAGCCGCTCCTGCACCTGCGGCCGCTTGGCGTAGACGTCCACCAGGCGGGCGAGCTTGGACAGGCCGGTGATCTTCCCGGTGTCGGCGGGGATGTAGCCGACGTGGGCGACACCGGTGAACGGCACGAGGTGGTGCTCGCACATCGACCACAGCTCGATGTCACGGACCAGGACCAGCTCGTCGTGGCCGAGGTCGAACGTCGTGGTGAGCACGTCCTCGGCCCGCATCCGCAGGCCCTGGGTGAGCTCGGCGTAGGCCCGGGCCACCCGGGCCGGCGTCTCGCGGAGGCCCTCGCGCTCGGGATCCTCGCCGATGGCGGCGAGCAGCTCGCGCACCGCCGCCTCGGCCCGCTCCTGGTCGAAGGCGGGCACGTCCTCGGGCGGCACCTCCGGCACCGTCACCGGGTCGGTCACGGGGCCCCCGGGGGCGGCGGGGTCGGCGTGTCCGGTCCGTGGTCGGGCGTCCCGTGGATGTCGCCGCCGGCCCCCGGAGGGGTCAGCACGGCGCCGGGCTCGGACTGCTCAGGCACCGAGTTGGCGTGCGCCCGGTCGCGGATCTCCTGCGGGATGTCGACCGGCGGGATCGTCGACGGCACCCGCAGCGGGGAGCCCGTCCACGCCGGACGCGCAGGGCGCTTGGCGAGGGGCTCGAAGATCTCGGCGATCTCGCCCTTGTCGAGGGTCTCCTTGTCGAGGAGGGCCAGCACGAGCGCGTCGAGGACGTCGCGGTTGGTCTCCAGGATCTCGAAGGCCTCCTGGTGGGCGTGGCCCAGCAGTGCCTTGACCTCCTCGTCGACCGCCGCGGCGGTCTCCTCGGAGTAGTTGCGGGTGTGGCCCATGTCGCGACCCAGGAACGGCTCGGAGTTGCTGTCGCCGAGCGTGACCGCGCCGAGGCGCTCGGTCATGCCGTACTGGGTCACCATCGCCCGGGCGAGGGTCGTGGCCTTCTCGATGTCGTTGCCGGCCCCGGAGGTCACGTCGTGGAAGATCAGCGCCTCCGCGGCCATGCCGCCCAGCATGTAGGCGAGGGAGTCGAGCATCTCGCTGCGCGTCTGGGAGTACTTGTCGCGGTCGGGGAGCACCATGGTGTAGCCCAGGGCACGACCGCGCGGGAGGATCGTCACCTTGTGCACCGGGTCGGTGCCGGGGAGCGCCGCCGCGACCAGCGCGTGGCCGCCCTCGTGGTAGGCGGTGATGAGCTTCTCGCGCTCGCTCATCAGGCGCGTGCGCCGCTGCGGACCGGCGATGACGCGGTCGATGGCCTCGTCGAGCGCCTCGTTGTTGATCAGCTTGGCGTTGCTGCGCGCGGTGAGCAGCGCGGCCTCGTTGAGCACGTTGGCGAGGTCGGCGCCGGTGAAGCCCGGGGTGCGGCGCGCGACGCTGAGCAGGTCGATGTCGGGCGCGATCGGCTTGCCGCGCGA
>CAZDAO010000222.1:0-6359 GCA_964503015.1 uncultured Nocardioides sp.
CGAGCCTGGCCGCGTCCTCCGACCTGACGGCCGGTGCGGCGCCGACCGGCGAGACGACCACGGTCCGCGTGGAGGCGAAGGGCATGGCCTTCCAGCCCTCGACGATCGACGTGCCTGCCGGCGACCGCCTGGTCGTCGAGCTGGTCAACACCGACGACGAGGACACCCACGACCTCGTGCTGCCCAGCGGCGCCCACACGCCGCGGCTCGCTCCCGGGGACAGCGCGACCCTCGACGTCGGTGTGGTGGGCGCCTCCACCGAGGGGTGGTGCTCGGTCGTGGGACACCGCCGGATGGGGATGGTCCTCACCATCCGGGTGGGGTCCGGCGAGCCGGCCCCGGCCGCCGACCACACCCACGTCGCGCACGGCTCGGACCACGACGCCGCGGCCACCTCACCGGCGTACGACGCGACGCTCCCGCCGGTGCGCGGCCGGGTGCACCGGGTCGACCTCACGATCGACGAAACGGTCCTCGAGGTGGCACCGGGCGTGTGGCAGCGACGGTGGACCTTCGACGGGCAGGCGCCGGGACCGGTCCTGCGCGGCCGGGTCGGGGACCGGTTCGTGGTCACGGTGCACAACGCCGCCGAGATGACGCACTCGATCGACTTCCACGCCGGCGAGCGGGCGCCCGACGACGTGATGCGCGCGATCCCGCCGGGAGGGAGCCTGGTCTACCGGTTCACCGCGCGCCGGGCCGGGATCTGGATGTACCACTGCTCGACGATACCCATGAGCAGCCACATCGCCGCCGGCCTCGCCGGGGCGGTCGTCATCGAGCCGCCGGGGCTCGCGCCCGTCGACCACGAGTGGGTGCTCGTCGGCTCCGAGACCTTCCTCGGCGACGACACGAGCCGGCCGGGCGCCGACGAGGTCGACGACGACGCCGTGGCGGCCGAGGAGCCGGACCACCTGGCGTTCAACGGCCGCGCGTTCCAGTACGACACCGCGCCGCTGCGCGCGCGGGTCGGCGAACGGGTGCGGGTCTGGGTGCTCGACGCCGGACCCAACCGCCCGATGGCCTTCCACGTCGTGGGCGAGCAGCTGGACGCCACCTGGAACGAGGGTGCGTGGACGCTCCGGCCCGGCACGAGCGGAGGCGCGCAGGTGCTGCCGCTGCTGCCGGCCCAGGGCGGCTTCGCCGAGCTCACCTTCGACGAGCCGGGGCGCTACCCCTTCGTCAACCACGTGATGGTCGACGCCGAGCGCGGTCAGCACGGGGTCGTGGAGGTCAGCCCTCGGTGAGGTACGCCAGCTGGGCCCGCACCGAGAGCTCGGCCGCTCCCCACAGCACGGGGTCGACGTCGGCGTAGACGATCTCGACGATCGCGCGCGGCAGCGTCTGGTGCGGGAAGGTGCCGCCCTCGCGCTCGACCGCGTGCAGGTCGCGCAGCGCCCGGCGGACCTGCTCCAGGCGCTGCTCGCGGTGGGCGAGGTAGAAGTCCAGGGCGCCTAGAGCATCGTCGATCACCGGCCCGTGCCCGGGCCAGACCGTGGTGATGCCCTGCTCGCCGCACAGCGCGTGGAGCCGCTGGAGCGATGAGAGGTACGCCCCGAGCTGGCCGTCGGGGTGCGCCACCACGGTCGTGCCACGTCCCAGGACGGTGTCGCCGGTGAGCACCGCACGGTCCTGCGGCACGACGAAGGAGAGCGAGTCGGAGGTGTGGCCGGGCGTGGCGACGACGTGCACCTCCAGACCGCCGACGGCGACCACGTCACCCTCACCGAGGCCCTCCGAGCCCAGGCGGTAGGCCGGGTCCAGGGCACGTACGCCGCACCCGTGCCGCTCGGCGTACTCCCGCGCCGCCTCGCTGTGGTCGGCGTGGTGGTGGGTCAGCAGGACGACCGCGACATCGCCCGCGGCCGCGTCGATCGCGTCGAGGTGCGCGGGGATCGAGGGCCCCGGGTCGACCACGACCGACCGCGAGGAGTCGGGGTCGCGCAGCACCCACGTGTTGGTGCCGTCGAGGGTCATGACGTCGGCGTTGGGCGCCAGGACGCACCGCCCCGTCGTGCCGAAGGACCCCCCGGACCAGCTCATCGGGCGGCCATCAGGGCGGCGTAGTGCGGCGGGGTGGAGAGTATGAACTCGTCGCCGTCGGCCACCACCTCGGGCATGAACATCTCCACGGTCCGCCCCTGCGCCTCGGCCAGCACGGCGTCGGGACCGGGGTGCTGGGCGACGTCGAGGCAGGTCAGCCAGGTCGGCGGCAGCATGAGGATCTGCTGCCGCTCGACCTGCTCGACGGCCTCCTGGGCAGACAGCCACGCGACGGAGGAGGACTCCGAGGACACGTCGCGGGTGACCTGGCCCTCGGGCAGCCGGGCGACGAAGAACCACGTGCGGTAGCGGCGCGGCTCGAAGACCGGGGTCAGCCAGCCCGACCACGCGCCGAGCAGGTCGGTGCGCAGGACCAGCGAGCGCTTCTCCAGGAACTCGGTCAGCGAGGTCTCCCGGGACTCGAGGGCGACCCGGTCCGCCTCCCAGTCCTCACCGGTCGTGTCGGCGACGACGGCGTCGGCGCTCGGGCCGGCGAGCAGCACCGACGACTCCTCGAAGGTCTCCCGGACCGCGGCGCACACGAGGGCGCGCGCCTCCGGCTCGGAGCAGCCGAGCCGGACCGCCCACTCGGCCGGCGAGGGACCGGCCCACAGGCCACGGTCGACGAGCCCCGGTCCCAGGTCGGGCGGAGGGTCGAAGTCGCGGGGGTCGACGCCACCCCCGGGGAAGACGCACATCCCGCCGGCGAAGGCCATCGAGGTCTGCCGGCGCAGCAGGTAGACCTCGGAGCCCGACGCCCCGGGACGCAGGAGCACAACCGTCGCCGCGTCACGCGGCTCGGCGGGCGTCGCGTCGCCGGCGGCGTACGACCGGGCCTGGGCGACCAGCGCCTCCGGGAGGGGCAGGCGCTCCACCGTCAGACCTCGACGATGATCTCGACCTCGACCGGGACGTCGAGCGGCAGCGCCGTGACGCCGACGGCGGAGCGGGCGTGCTTGCCGGCCTCGCCGAAGACCTCGCCGAGCAGCTCGGACGCACCGTTGGCGACCTTCGGCTGGCCGGTGAAGTCGGGCGTCGAGGCGACGAAGACGACGACCTTCACGACGCGCTTGACGTCGTCGAGGGAGCCGATCTCGGCCTTCACCGCGGCGAGCGCGTTGAGGGCGCACTGGCGCGCGCACTCGTAGCCCTGCTCCTCGGTGACCGCACCGCCGACCTTGCCGACCGCGACCATCTCGCCGTCGCGCGCGGGCAGCTGGCCGGCGGTGAAGACGAGGTTCCCCGAGCGGGCCGTGGGCTGGTAGGCCGCGACGGGCGGGACGACCTCGGGGACGGTGATGCCCAGCTCGGCCAGGCGCTGCTCGGCACCCACGTCAGGCTCCCTGGGGGCGCTTGAGGAAGGCGATCAGGCCGCCCTGGGCGTTGGTCTGGATGGTGACCAGCTCCCAGCCGTCCTGGCCGAAGTTGTTGAGCATGAGCGCTTCGTTGTGGAGCGGAATCGGCGCCACCTGGTATTCCCACTTCGTCATGGCTGGCACCCTACTCGGGCACGACGGGCGTCCTCCCGTGGGCGGACGCGCGACCGGACGCGGCCGTCTATCGTCCGCACCATGGCCACCAGGACCGACCAGCACCCGTGGCGCCTCGGGCCGCGCGGGCGCCGGTGGTTCGACCGGCTGCTGGTCGTCGGACTGGTGGCGCTCGCCCTGGGCCACATCGCCGGCGACCAGCGCGCCTCGGCGGTGTTCACCGTCCTCGAGGCGCTGCCGCTGCTGTGGCGGCGCCGCCACGCCTGGTCGGCGTTCCTGGCCGTGGCCGCGCTCAGCGCCACCCAGGCCGTGGTGGTGGCCGAGCCGATCGTCGGCCAGCTCGCGTTCCCCGTCGCGGTCTACTCCGTGGCGCGCTGGTCGCCGCGCTGGCAGGGCATCGCCGCCCTGCTCGTCGGCTACGCCGGTGCCGCCGTCGCCTCCGTGCGCTGGATGCTCGGCTTCGGCGCCGACCTCACCTCGGGCAACCTGACGCCGTACGTCGTCACCATCGGCGCCATCGTCACCGCGGCCTGGGCCCTGGGCTTCGCCGCGCAGTCGCGGGAGAAGTACGTCGCCTCGCTGCTCGTCCGTGCCGAGCAGGCCGAGCGGATGGCCGAGCGGGAGGTCGAGCTGGCCGCCCGCGACGAGCGGTCCCGGATCGCCCGGGAGATGCACGACGTCGTCGCCCACGGGCTGTCGGTGATCGTGGTCCAGGCCGACGGCGCCCGCTACGCCGCGGCCAAGGACCCCGGCGTGGCCGTCGGCACCCTCGAGACGATCTCGACGACGGGCCGCGAGGCGCTCACGGAGATGCGTCGGCTGCTGGGGCTGCTGCGTGACGGCGACACCGGGGTCGCGCCCCAGCCTGGCCTCGACGACGTACGCCACCTGGTGGACGAGGCGCGGGCCGCCGGGACCCGCGTCGAGGCCGACCTGCCCTCCGCGGAGGTCGACGTGCCCGACGGCGTCGGGCTGGCGGCCTACCGCATCGTGCAGGAGGCGCTGACCAACGTGCGCAAGCACGCCGGTCCCGCGGCCACCGCGTCGGTGCGGGTGGCCGTCGGCCGCGAGGTGGTGGTCGAGGTGCACGACGACGGGCGAGGGGCGGCAGCGCCCTCCGACGGCCACGGCCTCGGACTGGCCGGGATGCGCGAGCGGGCGGCGGTGCACGGCGGGACCCTGCAGGCGGGACCGGCGCCCGGCGGCGGGTTCGCGGTGTCTGCGAGGCTGCCGCTGTGAGCGAGCAGATCCGGGTCTTCCTCGTCGACGACCAGCAGATGGTGCGCGCCGGCTTCCGGATGCTGGTCGAGAGCCAGGACGACATGGTCGTCGTCGGTGAGGCCGGCGACGGGGGCGAGGCGCTCGAGCGGCTGGCGGTGACCAGCGCCGACGTGGTGCTGATGGACGTGCGGATGCCGCGTCTCGACGGCGTCGAGACCACGCGCCGGCTGCTCGCCGGACCGACGCCGCCGCGCGTGATCGTGCTGACGACCTTCGACCTCGACGAGTACGCCTTCGCCGCCATCCGGGCCGGCGCCTCGGCCTTCCTCCTCAAGGATGCCGCGCCCCCCGACCTGCTCGGCGCCATCCGGGCCGTGCAGGCCGGCGACGCCGTCGTCGCACCCAGCACCACGCGCCGGCTGCTCGACCACTTCGCGGCGCTGCCCGACCCGGCCACGCCCGCAGCCTCCGACGACCGGGTCGCGCTCCTCACCGAGCGTGAGGTCGAGGTGCTCACGCTGATCGCCCGCGGCCTGACCAACACCGAGATCGCCGCCGACCTCGTCGTCGCCGAGACGACCGTCAAGACCCACGTCGGCCGGATCCTCGCCAAGACCGGCTCCCGCGACCGGGTCCAGCTCGTCGTCCTCGGCTACGAATCGGGCCTCGTCACCCCCTGACGTCCTCCCCTGACGTCCTCCCCAGGTCGTACGACGACGCGCGGGGTCCACCCCCGGACCGAGGCCCGGTCCGTCCCGGAGGCCGACGATCGCGAGGCCGATCACGACGAGCGTTGTCCCCATGACGACCACACTCACCCACCAGACGACGGCGGCCAGCGCGCGCGGCCTCACCCGCACCTACGGCGACGGCGACAGCGCCGTCCACGCGCTGCGCGGCATCGACCTCGACCTGCCGGCCGGCCGGTTCACCGCGATCATGGGCCCGAGCGGGTCCGGCAAGTCCACGCTGATGCACTGCCTCGCCGGTCTCGACGCGGCCACCGCCGGCACGGTCACCGTCGCCGGTCGCGACCTCGCCGGCCTCGACGACACCGCCCTGACCCTCTTCCGCCGCGAGCACATCGGCTTCGTCTTCCAGGCGTTCAACCTGCTCCCGATGCTCACCGCCGGCCAGAACATCCTGCTCCCGCTCGAGCTCGCCGGCCGGCACGTCGACCGCGAGCGCTACGACCAGGTCGTCGGCGTGCTCGGCCTCGCCGACCGCCTCGGCCACCTGCCCAGCGAGCTCTCCGGCGGCCAGCAGCAGCGCGTCGCGATCGCCCGCGCCCTCGTCACCCAGCCCGACATCGTCTTCGCCGACGAGCCGACCGGCAACCTCGACAGCGAGGCCAGCGCCGAGGTCCTCGGCCACCTCCGCCGCTCGGTCCGCGAGCTCGGCATGACCGTCGTCATGGTCACCCACGAGCTCGACGCGGCGTCGTACGCCGACGACGTCGTGGTCATCCACGACGGTGCCGTCAGCGCGCACCTCACCGATCCCGGCCAGGACGAGCTGGTCGCCGCGCTGCGCGGGCGGAGCGCCTGATGCGCGGGGTGCTGCTCGCGTCGCTGCGCCACCACACGCGCAGGTACGTCGCCGCCG
>CAZDAO010000223.1:0-1984 GCA_964503015.1 uncultured Nocardioides sp.
ACCACCACCGGAGGCCCGCCATGCGCCTGACCCTCAACGGCGTCCCGCTGGACGCGGACGCTCGCACCCTGCACGACCTGCTCGGCCCGCTGCCGAGCGGGCACGCGGCCGTCGTCAACCACGAGGTGGTGCCACGCGCCGAGCACGCCAGCAGGCTGCTCACCGACGGCGACGTCGTCGAGGTCGTGACGGCGGTGGCCGGCGGATGAGCACCCCACGGCGTCCTTCTCCTCCGCTGCGCTGCCCCGAACAACGCCGCGGGGACCCAGGGATGAGCGACCTGGGGAGCGACCTCGTCATCGGGGGTCGCACGCTGACGTCGCGGCTGTTCCTCGGCACCGGCGGCCTGCCGCGACCCGACCTGGTCGCGCCGGTCCTCGACGCGGCCCGGCCCGGACTGGTGACGGTCAGCGTGCGGCGCACGTCGAGCACCGCTCCCGGCGGCCTCCTGTCGGAGATCGGCGAGCGGGGCGTCCCGGTGCTGCCGAACACCGCCGGCTGCCTGTCGGCCCGCGAGGCGGTGCTGACCGCCGAGGTGGCGCGGGAGGCGCTGGGCACCGACTGGGTGAAGCTGGAGGTGATCGGTGACGAGGTGAGCCTGCTGCCCGACGGCGTCGAGCTGGTCGCGGCGGCGGCGGACCTCGTCGCCCGCGGCTTCACGGTCCTGCCCTACACCACCGACGACCCGGTGCTCGCCCGCCGCCTCGCAGATGTCGGCTGCGCCGCGGTGATGCCGCTCGGCTCGCCGATCGGGTCCGGCCTCGGGATCCTCAACCCCCACCTCATCGAGTCGGTCGTGGCCGCCGTCGACGTGCCCGTCGTGCTCGACGCCGGCGTCGGCACGGCCTCCGACGCGGCGCTCGCGATGGAGCTCGGGTGCGCCGCGGTCCTCGCGGCGAGCGCGGTCACCCGGGCGGCGGACCCGGTCGCGATGGCCAGGGCGCTGCGGGCAGCCGTCGACGCAGGAGCGGCCGCGCGGCGGGCCGGCCGGATCCCGCGGCGTGCCGTGGCGCGCTCGGCGAGCCCGCTGGACGGGAGGATCGCGTGATCCCGCGGCTCGTCGTGCTGACCGACCGCGCGCAGCTGCGGCTGGGGCGAGGGCTGGTGCGGACCATCCGCGAGTGCGCCGACGCGGGGCTGACGGCCGTCGTGGTGCGCGAGCACGACCTCGCGCCGTCGGCCCGGTCAGCGCTCGTCGACGAGCTCGCGTCGATCCCCGGCCTGACGGTCATCTCCTCGCGCGTCCCGGTCCCGCGAGCCCACGGCCTGCACTGCGCGGGCCACCAGGCGGCGCCGTCGGCCGGCCGGTGGGGCCGGTCGTGCCACTCGCGTGCCGAGGTCGACCGGGCGGTAGAGGAGGGGGCGTCGTGGGTGACCCTGTCGCCATACGCCGTCAGCGCGAGCAAGCCGGGCCACGGTCCGGCCCTGCCGCCGGACGCCTTCGCCGGACACCGCGTCCCGGTGCTCGCCCTGGCCGGGATCGACGCCGGCAAACCGGCGTCCGCACGGGCGGCGGGCGCGGACGGCGTGGCTGTGATGGGCGCCGTGATGCGCGCCGCCGACCCCGCGGCCGTGGTGGCGGCGCTCCTCGAGGAGCTGACATGAGCGCCCCGCCCGTGGTCCTCGCTGTGGGTGGCACCGACAGCGGCGGTGCCGCCGGGCTGGCGGCCGACGTCGCCACCCTCGGCCACCTCGGCTGCCACGCCGCGTGCGCGGTCACGGCGGTCACCGCCCAGGACACCACGGGCGTGCACGCCGTCCACCACATCCCACCCGGCGTGCTCGCCGCCCAGCTCGACGCGGTCCTCGACGACCTGCCCGTCGCCGCGGTGAAGACCGGCATGCTCGGGTCACCCGAAGCCGTCCGGCTCGTCGCGGAGCGCACGCGCCACCTGCCGCTGGTCGTCGATCCCGTGCTGGTCGCCACCAGCGGGGCGGTCCTCGGCGACGACGCGGTGCGCCGGGCGTACCGTGAGGTGCTGCT
>CAZDAO010000223.1:2084-6354 GCA_964503015.1 uncultured Nocardioides sp.
GCGGACGCGGCGGCGTACGTCACCTCCCGGCTCACCGAGAGCAGCACCTGGGACCTCGGCCGCGGCCGCGGTCCCGTCTCCCACCTCGCACCCACCCATCACCACGTCCACCAGGAGGACCCCACATGACCGCCCCCCTCACCCACCCCGCCCACGAGCGTGTCCGCACCGGCCCCCTCGACGTGCCGGTCACCCGGGTCAGCCTGACCAACGGCGAGACCTTCGACCGCTACTGCACCTCCGGTCCCGGCTCCGACCCGGCCCTCGGCCTGCCCCCGGTGCGGGCGGGCTGGATCGCGGCACGCGACGACACCGAGGAGTACGCCGGTCGCGAGACCCGCCTGGCCGACAACGGTCGCTCCGCCGTCCGCCGCGGCGCCGCGCGTGAGGAGTGGCCGGGTGAGCGCCGGGCGCCGAGGCGCGCCCGCACCGGTCGTACGGTCACCCAGCTCCGGTACGCCCGGCAGGGCACCGTGACCCCGGAGATGGCGTACGTCGCCGCGCGCGAGGGCTGTGACGTCGAGCTGGTGCGCAGCGAGATCGCGGCCGGCCGGGCGATCATTCCCGCCAACGTGAACCACCCCGAGTCCGAGCCGATGGTCATCGGGCGCCGGTTCCTGGTGAAGGTCAACGCCAACATCGGCAACTCGGCCGTCACCAGCAGCATCGCCGAGGAGGTCGACAAGCTCACCTGGGCCACCACCTGGGGCGCCGACACCGTCATGGACCTCTCCACGGGCGAGGACATCCACACCACCCGCGAGTGGATCCTGCGCAACTCACCCGTGCCGATCGGGACCGTCCCGCTCTACCAGGCGCTGGAGAAGGTCGACGGGCAGGCGGAGCGGCTGACCTGGGAGGTCTTCCGCGACACCGTGGTCGAGCAGTGCGAGCAGGGCGTGGACTACATGACGATCCACGCCGGCGTGCTGCTGCGCCACGTCCCGCTCACCGCCGAGCGGGTCACCGGCATCGTCTCCCGCGGGGGCTCGATCATGGCGGGCTGGTGCCTGGCCCACCACGAGGAGAACTTCCTCTTCACCCACTTCGACGAGCTGTGCGAGATCTTCGCCGCCTACGACGTCTCGTTCTCCCTCGGCGACGGGCTGCGCCCGGGGTCGGTCGCCGACGCCAACGACGCCGCCCAGCTCGCCGAGCTCCGCACCCTCGCCGACCTGACCCGGCGGGCCTGGGAGCACGACGTCCAGGTGATGGTCGAGGGGCCGGGCCACGTCCCGCTCGACCTCGTCGAGGAGAACGTCCGGCTCCAGCAGGAGTGGTGCCACGGCGCGCCGTTCTACACGCTCGGTCCGCTGGCGACCGACGTCGCACCCGGCTACGACCACATCACGAGCGCGATCGGCGCGGCGGCGATCGCGATGCACGGGACCGCGATGCTCTGCTACGTCACGCCCAAGGAGCACCTCGGCCTGCCCGACCGCGACGACGTCAAGACGGGGGTGATCACCTACAAGCTCGCCGCGCACGCCGCCGACGTCGCCAAGGGCCACCCCGGCGCCCGCGACTGGGACGACGCGCTGAGCCGGGCGCGCTTCGACTTCCGCTGGCACGACCAGTTCGCCCTGTCGCTCGACCCGCACACGGCCCAGGCCTTCCACGACGAGACGCTGCCCGCCGAGGGCGCCAAGACCGCGCACTTCTGCTCGATGTGCGGCCCGAAGTTCTGCTCGATGCGGATCAGCCGCGACGTCCGCGAGCGCTTCGCCGAGAAGTCGGCGGAGTTCGTGTCGCTGGGTGGCACCGTCTACGTCGACGGCCCGCGCGCGAGCGGGTGAGAGGCCGCGAGGGGCGTCAGGCGATCTCGGTGTCGGAGACACCGCCGGCGACGAGGCTGTCGCGGAGCCCCACGAGCTCGGTCACGGCGTCGAGGAAGCGGACCGTGCTGTCGCCGACGTGGAGGTCGTCGAAGTAGTGGTGCCGCATGGCCACGCGCGCGAGGTGGTGCTCGTCGTGGGCGAGCCGATCGACGAGGAGGGACGTCAGGGCGGCCACGTTGGACTCGTCGACGACGTCGGCGCAGCGGCTGATCGGGACCTCCTGCCGGAGGGCCTCGGCGTCGCCGTGGCGGTCGGTGAGGAAGATGGGCTTGTCGGTGTGGAGGTAGAGCCAGTCCAGCCCCACCGACGACACGTCGGTGACCATCGCGTCACAGCCGGGCATGACGGCGAGGATGTCGCCGGTCAGGACCTGGGTGTGCCCGGCGGCGGGGTCGCGTCCCGCGGCGTCGTCGACGAGCCGGAGGATCTCGTGGTGCGCCTCCGCGACGGCCGGGGCGAGGCTGGTCGTGACCTTGGGGTGCGGCTTGTAGACCAGGCGCACGTCGGGGACCTCGAAGATCGCGCGCACGATGCTGGTGCCGAGCGTGTCGACCGAGGTGTAGTCGTTGTACTCGGCGTCGCCCTCCCACGTCGGGGCGTACAGGACCGTACGCCGCGCGCTCGGCGCGAGGAGGGGCGTGCGGGGGAGGTCGAGCTGGGGGCGTCCGATGCGGACGAGCCGGCGCGCGTCGAAGTCCAGGAGCCCGGTGAGGTAGCGCTGGACCGCCGCGTCCCCGGCCACGAGGACCCGGTCGTAGGCCTTGGCGTTGTTGCTCGCCATCGACTGCTTGTCGCTCTCGCCGTGGTTGACGTGGACGTGCAACCGGCGGCTGTCGACGAGGGACTCGAAGTTGAGCACCGAGTTGTTGCAGTAGAGCACGACCTTGGCGTCCAGCCCGGCGTAGAGCTCGGTCAGCTCGGGGAAGGTCGGGGCCGTCATCACCGGCAGGTGCGTCCGTGGCTCGATCACCGCCGCCGAGGCGGGGTCGCGCAGGACGAGGGCGACCGGGTGGACGTCGTGCAGGACCTCGAGGACCTCCAGCCACTGGACCAGCTGGTAGGTCCGGGTCGGGTCGCCGGCGAAGTAGGCGATCACGTGCACGTCGTTCACGGAGAGATTCTACGTGGGCAGCAGGCCCCAGTCGGACCCCAGCGGGCGGCGCGACGATGGAGCCGTGTTCCACATCGGAGTCCTCGCGCCCCGGCTGCCCGGTGCGGCCGACCTGCTGCGACGGATCGAGGAGGTGGCGAGCGCCCTCGGTCCCGAGCCGCAGCGTCCGGAGCTCAGCCTCGTGTGGCAGCCGCTGGAAGGCCGCTGGGACGCCTGGCAGCGCAACGACCCCGACACCGTCCGCACCCAGCTCGCGCTGGGCTGCGTCCGGCTGCGCCAGTCGGGCGCGCACTTCTTCGTGTGCCCCGACGACACCGCGTACGTCCTGCTCGACGACCCCGGCCCGGACCTCGCGCTGCCCGGGCTCCACGTCGCGGCGGTCGTCGCGGCGGCTGCGCAGCGGCAGGGCATCGCCCGGATCGGCGTGCTCGGGACGCGGTGGACGCTGGACACCGGACGCTATGCCGACGAGCTCGAGCCGATGGGGCTCTCCGCCGTGGCGCTGCCGCTGTGGGACCAGACCACGCTGCACTCGATCGTGTTCGACGAGCTCGTGCGCGGCCGCTTCTCGCTGGAGTCTCGCGACACCGTGCTGTCCCTCGTCGAGGACCTGCAGGGGGAGGGCTGCGAGGCCGTCGTCGTCGGCTGTCCCGAGCTGGCGGCGCTCGTGAGCCCGGCGAGCTCCCCGCTGCCGCTGCTGAACGCGACGCAGCTGCTGGCCGAGGCCGCCGTCGCCGTCGCCGCGGGGGCCGCACCGCTGCCGGGCTGGCGCGGCGGTCCGGACGAGGGCGCCGTCGTCGACCCCTGGACGCGCTCGGCCGGCTGAGACGCACCGTGGGGGGCTCCCGTCCGGGAGCCCCCCACTGCTGTCACGCCGGGATCACTGCATCACGTACAGGTCCTTGTAGTTCGGCGCGCCGATCGAGCCGTCGCCGGTCGGGTTGCCGATCTTCTCGCCGAAGACGAACAGGTCGTTGCGGAACGCGGTCGGGATGATCGGGAAGTACTCCGTCATGATCTTCTCGTCCACCGCCCCCCACGCGTCGGCCTGCTCCTCCAGCGGGAGGGTGCTGATCTGGTCCATCTCCTCGTCGATCGACGGCTCCGAGAAGTACGCCGTGTTGTAGACGGCGCCGGTGCGGGCCAGCGAGGGGAGGATGGTCGACCCGGCCGGCCAGTCCGAGCACCAGTTCACGCCACGGAAGTTGAGCTGCTTGTTGACCTTGTTGTCCGGGTCGAGCCAGATGTTGTAGAGGGACTCCTGAGCCGGGATGGCCTTGACCTTGAAGCCACCGGCCTCGAAGCCCTTGGTGATCTGGTC
>CAZDAO010000224.1:0-3391 GCA_964503015.1 uncultured Nocardioides sp.
GGGAGAACGACGACCACCGCGCCCAGCTGGAGGAGTGGCTGCGCTCCTACCGGCCCGAGGAGCTGTTCGACGAGGACGGGCGGCCCGTCGGGGCGATCACCGCCCAGTCGCCCGTCGGGCCGCGGAGGATGAGCGCCAACCCGCACGCCAACGGCGGCCTGCTCAAGCGCCCGCTCAGGCTTCCCGACTGGCGCGACTCCGCCGTGGAGGTGGAGCGGCCGGGCGCGTCCATCCACGAGCCGACCCGCGTGCTGGGGCAGTACCTCGTCGACGTGGTCCGTGACAACGACACCAACTTCAAGATCTTCGGGCCCGACGAGACCGCGTCCAACCGTCTCGACGCCGTCTACGAGGTCACCGACAAGGTGTGGGCCGGTGACCTCAGCGACCTCGACGAGCACCTCGGACGCTCGGGCCGGGTGGTGGAGATCCTGTCCGAGCACACGTGCCAGGGCTGGCTGGAGGGCTACCTCCTGACCGGCCGGCACGGCCTGTTCAGCTGCTACGAGGCCTTCATCCACATCGTCGACTCGATGCTCAACCAGCACGCCAAGTGGCTCAAGACGACCCGCGAGATCGAGTGGCGTCCCCGGATCGCCAGCCTCAACTACCTCCTCAGCTCCCACGTGTGGCGCCAGGACCACAACGGCTTCTCCCACCAGGACCCGGGCTTCATCGACCACGTGGTCAACAAGAAGGCCGAGGTCGTGCGGGTCTACCTGCCGCCGGACGCCAACACGCTGCTCTCGACCATGGCGCACTGCCTCGAGAGCGAGCACTACGTCAACGTCGTGGTGTCCGGCAAGCAGCCCAGCTTCGACTGGCTCGACGCCCAGCAGGCCGACCTGCACTGCGCCCGGGGCCTCGGCATCTGGGACTGGGCGTCCAACGACGAGGGCGACCCCGACGTCGTGATCGCGGCAGCCGGCGACGTACCCACCCTGGAGGCGCTCGCCGCGACGTCGCTGCTGCGCGAGCACCTGCCGGAGCTGAAGGTGCGCTTCGTCAACGTCGTCGACCTGATGCGCCTGCAGGACGAGGCCGAGCACCCGCACGGGCTCAGCCACCGGGACTTCGACACCGTCTTCACCACCGACAAGCCGGTGATCTTCGCCTACCACGGCTACCCGTGGCTGATCCACCGGCTGACCTACCGCCGCACCAACCACGACAACATCCACGTGCGCGGCTACAAGGAGGAGGGCACCACCACCACGCCGTTCGACATGGTGATGATGAACGACACCGACCGCTACCACCTGGTCATGGACGTCATCGACCGCGTCCCGGGGCTGGGGTCGCGCGCCGCCGCGCTGCGCCAGCTCATGGGCGACACCCGCCGGCGGGCGCGGGCGTGGACCCGCACCCACGGCGACGACCTGCCCGAGGTCCGCGACTGGCGGTGGGATCCCGACGCCGACCCGGAGCGGGGCCGGTCACCCTCCACCACCGCCGACCCGGACACCTCCGCGGACAACGTCTAGGTGTCAGGGGGCTAGCCTCCGCCCATGCACGTCACCTCGCTCGGCTTCCGGACCGACCTCGCCCTGCTGACCGCCGCCGGCAGCGTCGTGGAGGACCGCGGCACCCACCTGGTGGTGCGCTCGCCCGACAACCCGTCGTACTTCTGGGGCAACTTCCTCCTCCTCGCGCAGCCGCCCGTGCCCGGCGGCGAGAAGGAGGTGGTCGGTGCGTTCCACACCGAGTTCCCCGAGGCCGACCACGTCAGCATCGGCATCGACACCCCCGACCTGTCCGAGGAAGCGCGTGCCGCCTTCGAGGCGGCGGGCATGACCGTCGACGTCGCGACCGTGCTCACCACCGGCACCCTGCAGCCGCCCCGCGAGGTCGAGGCCGAGGTGCGCGAGCTGGTCGACGACGAGGACTGGGAGGCCCGGGCCCGGTTGAGCCGGCAGCTCTACCCGCAGACGTCGGAGGGGGCCTTCATGACCTTCGCCCGCCAGAAGAACGTCCAGGAGCGTCGGCTCGTCGACGCGGGCCGCGGCACCCGCTTCGGGGCGTACGTCGACGGCGCGCTCGCCTCGACCGCCGGGATCTTCGTGACCGAGGACGGCGTGGCCCGCTTCCAGAGCGTCGAGACCCACCCCGACCACCGGCGCAAGGGCCTCGCCGCGGCCACCGTCCACGCGGCCGGCCAGCACGCCCTCGACCGGCTCGGCGTCCGCACCCTCGTGATCGTCGCGGACACCGACGGGGACGCCATCGGGATCTACCGCCGGCTCGGGTTCACCGACTCCGAACGCCAGCTGATGATGGAGAAGCGCACCGGCGAATGGGCGACGCCGGACCGCTGACGGGCGCCGCTTAGGGTGTCGCCATGACTGTCGACATCCCCGCTCGTCTCGCCGAGGTCATGCCCGGCATCCGCCGTGACCTGGAGGACCTCGTCCGCATCCAGTCGGTGTCCGCAGACCCGGCCCGGGCGGGCGAGGTCGAGCGCAGCGCGGAGGCCACGCGCGACCTGTTCGCCGCCGAGGGGTTCGACTGCGAGATCGTCCGCGCCCACGACGGTGCGCCGCCCGCGGTGATCGCGAAGAAGGCCGGCCCCGAGGGAGCCCCGACCGTGCTGCTCTACGCCCACCACGACGTCCAGCCCGAGAACGACCACGCCGACTGGGACTCCCCGCCGTGGGAGCCGACCGAGCGCGGGGACCGGCTCTACGGCCGCGGGGCCGCGGACGACAAGGCCGGCATCGCCGCCCACCTCGGCGCGGTCCGGATCTTCGGCGACGACCTGCCGGTCAACCTGGTGATGTTCATCGAGGGCGAGGAGGAGGTCGGCTCCGACACCCTGGTCGAGCTGCTGACCACCTACCAGGACCGCCTCGAGGCCGACGTCATCGTCATCGCCGACTCCGGCAACTGGGACATCGGGGAGCCCGCGCTCACCACCAGCCTGCGCGGGCTGGTCCGGATGGACGTCGAGGTCCGCACGCTCACCCACGCCGTGCACAGCGGCATGTGGGGCGGCCTGGTGCCGGACTCGATCATGACGCTGAGCCGGCTCATCGCCAGCCTCAACGACGACGCCGGCAACGTCGCCGTCGAAGGGCTGCACTCCGGCCCGGCCGCCGACGTGGAGTACCCCGAGGCCCGGTTGCGGGCGGAGTCCGGCGCCGCCGACGGCATCGAGTGGATCGGGTCCGGGTCGGTCGTGGAGCGCCTCTGGACGAAGCCCTCGATCAGCATCACCGGCTTCGACGCCCCCAAGGTCGACGGCGCGTCCAACACCCTCGTCCCCGCCGCGCGCTGCCGGATCAGCATGCGCATCGCGCCCGGCGACACGACCGCCAACGCCGTGCAGTGCCTCCAGGCGCACCTGGAGAAGCACACGCCCTGGGGCGCGACGCTGACCACCACCGTCGTCGAC
>CAZDAO010000224.1:3401-6316 GCA_964503015.1 uncultured Nocardioides sp.
GGCGAGGCGACGCAGATCGACGCCAGCGGACCGGCGTACGACGCCGCCCGCGCAGCCTTCGCCGAGGCCTGGGACGGCACCGCGCCGGTCGACATGGGCGTGGGCGGCTCGATCCCGTTCATCGCGGAGTTCCTCGAGGCCTTCCCGCAGGCCAGCGTGCTGGTCACCGGCGTCGAGGATCCCGACACCCGCGCCCACGGCGCCAACGAGGGCCTGCACCTCGCCGAGTTCGAGAAGGTCGTCAAGGCCGAGGCGCTCCTGCTCCGCAACCTCGGCGAGCTGCCCCGCGGCTGACCCCCGGCTGACGGTTCACCACGGTATGTCGGTGAACCCGCACTTCCCACGATCAATTGACCGTGGGAAGTGCGGGTTCGCCTGCATACCGTGATGAAGCATCGGCGCCAGCGGCTCGCTCGGGCGGGTGGTCCGGGCGCGAGCGTACGTCGGTAGGTTGGCGCCATGGCGACCTTCCGGGCCCGCGACCGCTCCTCTGCCGTGCTGCGGAGCGGTCGCAGCGAGGTGTGGGCGGCGCTCACCGACGCGGACCTGATCGCACGGATCACGCCCTACGTCACCTCCATCGACGTCGACGGCGACCGCTGGACCTGGCGGATGGTCACCCTGCCGGTGCTGAGCCTGTCGGTCGCACCGCACTTCACCGAGGTGATGGAGCTGCACCCTGAGGAGCGCATCGACTTCTCCCACGACCCCACCCGGTCGGAGGAGATGACCGCCGTCGAGGGGTCCTACCTCCTCGCCGACCACCCGGACGGCGGCACCGAGGTCACGATCGACCTCGAGATCGCCACCCGGCTGCCGCTGCCCGGGCTGACGCGCCCCGCGGTCGAGCGGGTGATGGCCGGCGTGGTCAAGCACATGGGCACCGTCTTCTCCCGCAACCTCCTCGAGCACCTGGGTGAAGCGTGAGGGTCCTCGTCCTCGGCGCCACCGGCTACGTCGGCTCCCGGCTCGTCCCGCACCTGCTCGAGCACGGCCACGAGGTCGTCGCCGCGTCCTCCTCCGTCCCCGACCCCGACCGGTTCGGCTGGGACGACCGGGTCTCGGCGATCCGCTGCGACGTGACGGACCTCAACGCCGTCGCGAGGGCCGTCACGGACGTCGACGCCGTCGTCTACCTCGTCCACTCCCTCGACCGCAGCGACTTCACCGACCGCGACCGCCTGGCGGCCGCCAACGTCGCGGAGGCGGTCGGTGCCGAGGGCGTACGCCGACTCGTGTACCTCTCCGGCCTGGTGCCCGCGGTCGCCGAGGCCGACCTGTCCGCCCACATCGCCTCGCGGCTGGAGGTCGAGCGGATCCTGCTCGCCTCCGCCGCCAGCGCCGTCGCGCTCCGGGCGGGCGTGGTCATCGGCGCCGGCTCGACCTCGTTCGAGATCATCCGCCAGATCGCGACCCTCTTCCTCGTCCAGCCGGTGCCGACCTGGATGTACCACTCCGTCCAGCCGGTCGCCGTCTCCGACGTGCTGCGCGCCGTCCGCGAGCTGCTCGACGGGACCGAGGAGGGCGCCGTCGACCTCGGCGGCCCCGACGTCGTCGACTACCCCGACCTGATGGCCGCCTGTGCGCGCGAGGCCGGGCTGACCCGGCTCAGTCTCCCGACGCCGGTCGCGCCACCCGCGCTCGTCGGGCTCGCCACGGCGCTCGCCACCACGGCGCCGTTCCACACCGTCACCGCGCTGATCGAGTCGCTGCACCACGACATGGTCTGCCGCCCCGGCCGGACCTGGGTGCCGCGGCATGGCGGCGAGCTGCTCGGCGTCGAGGAGGCGGTGCGGCGCGCGTCCACCCCGAGGTACGCCGGCCCCGAGGGCGCCCTGCCCTCCGACCCGGCGTGGACCCGGCCGCTGCCCGCGCTGGACGTCGTACCCCTCCCGGCGGTGGGGAAGGCCGCGGCCCGGCTGGCCGCGCACCGCCTCCGCTCGCTGCTGCCCGAGCGCTGAGACACCGGGGTGCGGCGTCGGTGCGGCGATGCCGCCGAACGCCCGTAGACTGCAGGTCGTGCCCTACGAGACGAGCATGCGGAAGGGCGGCGACGGCCGTCTGACCACGGCCATCGACCCCCACGACCAGGGCCCGCAGGACGCGTGCGGCGTCTTCGGCGTCTGGGCCCCCGGCGAGGATGTCGCGAAGCTGACGTACTTCGGGCTCTACGCGTTGCAGCACCGCGGCCAGGAGTCGGCGGGCATCGCGGTCAGCAACGGCCGGCAGATCCTGGTCTACAAGGACATGGGCCTGGTCTCGCAGGTCTTCGACGAGTCGACCCTCGAGTCGCTCAAGGGCCACCTCGCGATCGGCCACTCCCGCTACTCCACGACCGGTGCGAGCACGTGGCACAACGCCCAACCGACCTTCCGGCCCACGGCCGACGGCTCCATCGCGCTGGGCCACAACGGCAACCTGATCAACACCCACGAGCTCCGCGAGATGGTCCAGGCGCTGCCGGGCCCCGACGGCGAGCTCGACATCAAGGGTGTCGAGTCGGCGACCAACGACACCAGCCTGGTCACCGCCCTGCTCGCCCACCACCCCGACACCTCGCTCGAGCAGCGGGCGCTGGAGGTGCTGCCGCAGCTGCGCGGCGCCTACTGCTTCGTGTGGATGAACGAGAACACCCTCTACGCCGCCCGCGACCCGCAGGGCATCCGTCCGCTCGTCCTCGGCCGCCTCGAGCGGGGCTGGGTCGTCGCGAGCGAGGACGCCGCGCTCGCCACGATCGGCGCGAGCGTGGTCCGCGAGGTCGAGCCCGGCGAGATGATCGTCATCGACGAGAACGGCCTGCGCTCCCACAAGTTCGCCGAGCCCGACCGCAAGGGCTGCGTCTTCGAGTACGTCTACCTCGCCCGCCCCGATGCCACGATCTCGGGCCGCAACGTCCACGAGGCGCGCGTGGAGAT
>CAZDAO010000225.1:0-3635 GCA_964503015.1 uncultured Nocardioides sp.
GCCCACCTCCTCGCTGGCCTCCACGAGCGAGTGCACGAAGCGGTCCATCGCGGCGTTGGCCGTGCCCTCCTGGGCCGGGGCGAAGCGCAGCCCGATCAGGGAGGACGTACGGGTGCGCAGGTTGCGGGCGGCCCGGTTGGGCGAGTAGCCGAGCTCGGCGATGGTCTGGCGGACCCGCTCGAGGGTGTCGGGTCGGAGCAGGTCGGGGTTGTTGACGGCGTTGGAGACCGTCTGGCGGGAGACGCCAGCGCGCTCGGCGACGTCGGCCAGCGTCGGCGGCGTCACCGGCAGCTGCCCACCGACCCTCTCGCTGCGCCCCATGCCGCACCCCCTTGATCGATCCAAGGCCGCCAGCATAAGCCGACCCCTGCGCCCCAAATGGAGGAAGGGCCCTCGCGAGTATGAGTCGCAAGGGCCCTCCGGGTGACCGGATCATGTGACGACCTCCGGTCGACGGCTCCTCGCCGATGGTCCCCGCGGCCGCGTCACCCGACCACGTCGGTCGGCACGCCGAAGCGTCCCGCCCGGATGGACCCTCGTCTCCGAGCCATCCCGCCTCCCCGTGAAGGTCGGCGTGGGAGAAGTTCTACGGGGTGCGGGCGGCGCGGCGCAAGGGGGTCCGGCCGGGCAGATCCACCCGGACCGCCTGTCCACCGTCTGTCCACGGATCGTGGGTACGTCGTCCCCAGCCGGACGGCGGACGGTCCACAGGATCCGGGCGTGATCCACAGCCTGGGAGGCAACCTGTGGACAGGTGGTCCAGACCGGGTCGGCCCCGTCCTCCCGCGACGCCTCCCCGAGGATGTCGGTGGCCTCGCCTAGCGTGACGACCATGTCGACGAAGGCGAGACCGCGCTCCTCCTACCGCTGCTCCGAGTGCGGGTGGGAGACCGCCAAGTGGGTCGGCCGCTGCGGCGAGTGCCAGGCGTGGGGGTCCGTCGCCGAGGTGGGCGCACCCACCCTCCGCGCCGCGGCCGGTCCGGTCTCCACCCCGGCAGTGCCCATCGGGCAGGTCGCCGTCACCGAGTCGGTGGCGCGGTCCAGCGGCGTGCCCGAGCTCGACCGGGTGCTCGGCGGCGGCCTGGTGCCCGGAGCCGCGATCCTGCTCGCGGGCGAGCCCGGCGTCGGCAAGAGCACGCTCCTGCTGGAGGTGGCCGCCCAGACCGCGCGCACCCGCCAGCGCACCCTCTATGTCACCGGCGAGGAGTCCGCGGCGCAGGTCCGGCTCCGGGCCGACCGCACCGGTGGGGTCCACGACGAGCTGTTCCTGGCCGCCGAGACCGACCTCGGCGCCGTCCTCACGCACATCGAGGAGGTGCGCCCCACCCTGCTGGTCGTCGACTCCGTCCAGACGATCGGCGCGTCGGGCATCGACGGGGTGCCCGGTGGCGTCACGCAGGTCAAGGAGGTCGCTGCGGCGCTGATCCGGGTGGCGAAGACACGCAACATCACCACGATGATCGTCGGCCACGTGACCAAGGACGGCTCGATCGCCGGTCCCCGCGTGCTCGAGCACCTCGTCGACGTGGTCCTCCACTTCGAGGGAGACCGCAACTCACGGTTCCGGATGGTCCGCGCGATGAAGAACCGCTACGGCCCGGTCGACGAGGTCGGCTGCTTCGACCTGTCCTCCGAGGGCATCCAGGCGGTCACCGACCCCACCGGCCTCTTCGTCGAGCACCACACCCAGGACGTGGCGGGCACCTGCGTGGCGGTCACCATGGAAGGCCGCCGCCCGCTGCTCGCCGAGGTGCAGGCGCTGCTGACGCCCTCGCCGCTCGAGCGCCCGCGACGCACGGTGTCGGGCGTGGAGTCGTCGCGCGTCGACATGGTCCTCGCGGTCCTGCAGCGCCACGCGCGGCTGCGCATCGCCGGCAGCGACACCTTCGTCGCGACGGTCGGCGGCGCCAGGCTCCACGACCCGGCGGCCGACCTGGCGATCGCCGTCGCCGTGGCCAGCTCGCACCTCGGCGTGCCCGCACCCCGCGGAGCCGTGGCGATCGGCGAGATCGGGCTCGCCGGCGAGCTGCGCCGGGTGCGCGACCTCCCCCAGCGGATCGCCGAGGCGGCCCGTCTCGGGTTCAAGGTGGCGGTGGTGCCCCGTGGCCGTGCGCTCGCCGGTGAGCGCGGCATCCCGAGCCGCCGGACGGTCGACGGCCTGCAGGTGATCGAGGTCGACGACGTGTTCGGCGCGCTGCTCACCCTCGAACTCACTCCTCCGCTCTGAGCCGGGCCCCTACACTTCACCCGGACGGTGCACGGGGGTGCGCCGCTTGAAGGTGGAGGACCGGTGGCAGAGCGCATCGACGAGCAGCTGCGGCTGCGCGCGACCCTGGCGTCGATCGCACCCGGTACGCCGCTGCGCGACGGCCTCGAGCGGATCCTGCGCGGCCGCACCGGCGCGCTGATCGTGCTGGGCCTGGACAAGACGGTCGAGTCGATCTCCACCGGAGGGTTCACCCTCGACGTCCCGTTCACCGCGACCGGGCTGCGCGAGCTGGCCAAGATGGACGGCGCGATCGTGGTCGACAAGGACATCACGCGGATCCACCGCGCGGCCGTGCACCTGATGCCCGACCACACGATCCCGTCCGAGGAGACCGGCACCCGCCACCGCACCGCGGAGCGGGTCGCCAAGCAGACCGGTCACCCGGTCGTCTCGGTGTCGCAGTCGATGCAGATCATCGCGGCCTACGTCGGCGACATCCGCCACGTCCTCGAGGACTCCGGGAAGATCCTGTCTCGCGCCAACCAGGCCCTGGCCACCCTCGAGCGCTACAAGCTGCGGCTCGACGAGGTGTCCGCGACGCTGTCCGCCCTGGAGATCGAGGACCTCGTCACCGTGCGTGACGTCGCGGTCGTCGCCCAGCGCCTGGAGATGGTCATCCGGATCGCCCGCGAGATCGAGGACTACGTCCTGGAGCTCGGCACCGACGGCCGCCTGCTGTCCCTGCAGCTCGAGGAGCTCGTCACCGGCGTCGACGCCGACCGGGAGCTGGTCGTGCGCGACTACCTGCCCGGCGGTCGCCGCCGGCCCACCAACCCCCAGCACCAGCTCGCCGAGCTCGAGGCGCTCTCGCCCACCGAGCTCGTCGACCCGGCCTCGGTGGCGCGGGCCATCGGCCTCGGGGGCGCCGAGCACCTCGACGCCGCCGTCGCCCCGCGCGGATACCGCCTGCTGGCGAAGGTGCCGCGCCTCCCCGCCTCGGTCGTCGACCGTCTGGTCGAGCACTTCGGCGGCCTCCAGCAGCTCCTGTCCGCCGGCATCGACGACCTCCAGACCGTCGAGGGCGTGGGCGAGCTCCGCGCCCGCAGCGTCCGCGAGGGCCTCTCCCGCCTCGCGGAGTCCAGCATCACCGAGCGCTACATCTGAGACGCGCCACGCGTAGGGCCACAACCGCCACACGTGCCCGACTTCTCGCCCCCGCCAGACCGATCCGAGGGCCACAACCGCCGCACGTGCGCGTACGCGCTCAGCCCAGGGCCGCAACCGCCACACGTGCGCGTCCGCCCTCAGCCCAGGGCCACAACCACCGCACGTGCCCGACTTCTCGCCCCCGCCACGCCGATCCGAGGGCCACAACCGCCACACGTGCGCGTCCGCCCTCAGCCCAGGGCCACAACCACCGCACGTG
>CAZDAO010000225.1:3735-6300 GCA_964503015.1 uncultured Nocardioides sp.
CCCGACTTCTCGCCCCCGCCACGCCGTTCCGAGGGCCACAACCGCCACACGTGTGCGTACGCCCTCAGCCCGCGACCACGCCGACGGCTGAGGCGAGGTTGAGCAGCACGAACGCGGCCGCGACCGCCACTGCGACGGCCGCGGGCAGTCGGCCACGCCGGTCGCCGAGGCGGTCCGCGCGGCGCGCGAAGTGCACGGCAGCGACCGCGGGCAGGACGAACACCAGCAGGGCCGGCACTCCGGCGACCACCATGACCCACCACGACGCCGCCTCGTCACCGCCGGGCGGGTGACCGAGCGCCGCCGCGAGCCCCTCGCCCACCGCGAAGGCCAGGCCGAAGGTGGGCACGAAGCCGAGCAGCGACCACCACGCCCGGCGTACGTCGGCGAGGGCACCGGTGCGTGGGACGTCCGCGGTCTCCATCGCCCTCACCCCAGCGCCACCACGAGGACCACGAAGGCCAGCGCCCCGACCAGGGCGACCACCAGGCCGAGCTCGGCGCGCCCCTGGTGGGCAGCGCCGCGCGACCAGAAGTAGCCGATCGGCACGCCGGCGATCCCCACCGGGAGCCACACCAGACCCAGGACCCGGGCCCAGTCGGGCGCGTCGAGGCCCCCGCCCAGGCTCAACGCGTAGGCGTAGGCGACGGCAAGGGTGAACAGGGTGCCCAGCACCAGGGTGACCGTTCCCGCGGTGGCGGCGCCCGGCAGCACACCCGCGCGGCCGACGGTCCTCATGACGCACCTCCTGGGACGCGTCCAGCATCGCGCGTGCGTGCGCAGCACGGCAGGGCCGAAGGGCCCGATCTCAGCCCTCGCCGTTGCCCGAGCCGTCCTCACCGGGGGTGTGCGCGGTGTCGCCGTTCTTCTTGCCCTTGCCGCCCTGCTTCTGCGGGTCGGCGGTCTCGGTGATCACCTGCGGCACGCCGCCGGTGAGCTGGAACTGGACGTCGGTCCCCTCGCCACCCAGCGCGGCGGCCTCCACGTGGTAGAAGCCGGGGAACGCCCACTCGGTCTGGTTGGAGCACTCCTCGTCGGAGCGCCTGGCCGACCACACGACCGTCACCGGCGTGTCGACGGCCGAGCGGACCACGACGTCCTGCACCGGGATCGACGCCGGGCACTCGCGGGTGCTCCAGATGAAGTCGTCTCCCGAGGTGATCGTCACGGTCATCGTCTCCGGCGAGGCCTGCCAGGTGCAGGCCTCGCTGACGGTCGTGCGGAGGATGACCGGGATCTCGATGTCGGCACCGCCCGGGACGGTGGTCAGCGCCGGGGTGGCGGTGATGTCGGAGGCCGTGCAGGGACCCGACGGTTCGGCGAGGACGGGCTCGGGCGGCAGCGTCTCCTGGTCCTTGCGAGCCTTCTTGCCCTTCTTGCCCTTCTTGCCCGTCGTGCCGGTCGCGGCCGGGTCGGCCGTCGGTCCCGACGTCGGCGCCTGCGAGGTCTCGACCGACGCGCCGGCCTGCGTGGCCGTGCCGCCGTTCGCGTCCTGGGCGTCGGAGGACCCGCCGAGCACCCGCGCCAGCACCACGACGAGCAGCAGCGGCACCCCGAGCACGACGAGGCGCCGGGTCCAGTAGACCCGGGCCGGCAGCGGCCCCCGCGGTCGCACTGACGTCGCCATGGGCTCAGGTTAGGGAGCGCGGGGCCGGTCTCGGCGGAGGCGCACCGGCTCACCTACGATCACCGGCGATGGACGCCCTCTCCCCCAGCGTGCTGCACGACGCCGTGCTCGACTGGTACGACGACCACGCGCGCGAGCTGCCCTGGCGCGGGACCGACGCGTCGCCCTGGTCGGTGATGGTCAGCGAGTTCATGCTCCAGCAGACGCCCGTCGCGCGGGTCCTGCCGGTGCACGCCTTGTGGCTGGAGCGCTGGCCCACCCCCGCCGGGCTCGCCGCCGAGCCGACCGGGGAGGCGGTCCGGATGTGGGGGCGCCTGGGCTACCCGCGCCGGGCCCTGCGGCTGCACGCCGCCGCGGTCGCGATCGTCGAGCGGCACGACGGCGAGGTGCCGGCGTCGTACGACGACCTGCTCGCCCTGCCAGGCGTGGGTGACTACACCGCGGCGGCCATCGCGAGCTTCGCCTTCGGCCGCCGGCACGTCGTGCTCGACACCAACGTCCGGCGGGTGCTGACCCGCGCCGTCGCCGGCCAGGAGTTCCCCGCGACCGCGGTGACCCGCGCCGAGCGCGACCTCGCCACCGACCTGCTCCCCGACGACCCGGCCACCGCGGCGACGTGGGCGGTGGCGACCATGGAGCTCGGCGCGCTGGTCTGCACGGCCCGCCAGCCATCCTGCGACCGCTGTCCCGTCGCCGCCATGTGCGCGTGGCGCAGCGCCGGCTTCCCGGCGTACGACGGCCCGCCCCGCCGCGGGCAGGCGTGGGCCGGCACGGACCGGCAGTGCCGCGGACGGATCATGGCCCTGGCCCGCGAGGCACACGCCTCGGTCGGTCGCCCCGAGGTCGAGGCGGCCTGGCCACAGGCCGAGCAGCGCGAGCGCTGCCTGCAGGGCCTCGTCGCCGACGGCCTGCTGGCCGAGGTGGCCCCGGGCCGCTGG
>CAZDAO010000226.1:0-1504 GCA_964503015.1 uncultured Nocardioides sp.
ACCAGGCCGGTGGTGTCGTGCAGGAAGGTCACGTCGCCCATCAGCGCCAGCGCGCGCGAGGACCGCGGTCGCCCGAGCGCAGCGCCGATCGCCGAGCTGATGGTGCCGTCGATGCCCGCCAGCCCGCGGTTGGCGATGACCTTGCGCCGCCCGCCGACGTCGTACGGCGCGACCATCAGGTCGAGGTCGCGGACCGGGTTGCTGGCGCCGACGAAGAGCAGGCCGCGCGGGGGCAGGGCGCGGCTGACCGCCCCCGCCACCTCGTACGGCGTCAGGTCGGGCTCGGCGGCCAGCAGGGCGTCGAGATCGCGCGAGACGCGGCGGTCGGCGTCGCGCCACTGCGCGGACCAGGCGGGGTTGCTCGGGCCGCTGACGTCCACCCGGTCGACCTCGCTGGCGACGCGGAAGGGCCGGTCGGACCACCTGCCCCGGTGGCGGACGGACACCACCTCGACGTCGTCGCGTGCGAGCAGCCGCGAGACCGGGCGCGAGAGGGTCGGGTGGCCGTGGACGACCACGCGCTCGACCTGCGCGCCGAGCTCGCCCGCGAGCAGCAGCCGGTAGGTCCGGATCACGCTGTCACCCGTGCGGCAGCCGCTCGACGGCTCGGCCAGGAGCGGCCACCCCGCCTTCTCGGCGAGCACGCGAGCGGGAGGTCCGGCGTCGTCGCCCGCGACCACGACCGTGCGCGGTCCGGGGTCGAGGACGAGGCTCTCCGCCGCCACACCGGCCTCCGCGACGATCCAGTCGGGAGCCCCTCCGCCGTCCCAGCCGCCGTCGTCGGGCAGCAGCGGCTCGTCGAGCTGAAGGTTGAGGTGGACCGGTCGGCGGTGTCCGTGGCTGCGCAGGAAGGTGAGCAGCTCGTCGAGGTCGGAGGCGGCGACGTCGAGGGTCGGCGCGAAGGTCCCGAAGATGCCGTCCTGGTCGGTGGTCTGGTTGGCCCCGGTGCCCCGCATGCGGGCGGGGCGGTCGGCGGTCACCACGACCAGCGGCACCCCGGCGTGGGCGGCCTCGACGACTGCGGGCAGCAGGTTGGCGACAGCCGTGCCGGACGTGCAGGTGACCGCTGCAGGCCGGCCGCTGACCTTCGCCAGGCCGAGCGCGAGGAACGCCGCGGTGCGCTCGTCGATGCGGGTGTGCAGCCGGATGCCGCCCGCCTGGGCGGCGTCGTAGAGCGCGAAGGAGAGCGGCGCGTTGCGCGATCCCGGCGCCACGACGACCTCACGCACGCCGGAGCCGCGGAGGGCCGTGACCGCCGCGCGGGCGAGCTCGGTGGAGGGGTTCGTCACGAGTGCCGATCCTGCCGTACGGACGCGAGCCGTCGACGCCAGTGGTCGACCCGGTCCGGGGCGGCCGCCAGCCGGTCGAGCGCGGCCTCGTCGACCTCGGGCCGACCCACCGGGAGCATCCCGCCCACGGGCAGCAGGGGGTCGACCGCGACGTCGTCGGTGAGCAGCTGGACGGTGGCCAGGCCGCACGCGTGGTGCAGCTCCGGCAGGGCGGC
>CAZDAO010000226.1:1514-6296 GCA_964503015.1 uncultured Nocardioides sp.
CTCCGGCCGCGATCCCGACGCTGGACTCGACCGCGCTCGAGACCACGACCGGCATCCCGATGTCCTCGGCGATCCGCAGGCAGGCCCGGACACCGCCGAGCGGCTGCACCTTGAGCACCGCGACGTCGGCCGCCTCCAGGTCCCGCACGCGGTAGGGGTCCTCCGCGCGGCGGATCGACTCGTCCGCGGCGACCGGCACCTGGACCCGGCGGCGTACGACGGCGAGGTCCTCGACGCTCGCGACCGGCTGCTCGACGTACTCCAACCCGCCGGCCGCCCGGTCGAGCGCGGCGATGGCGGCGACGGCGGCGTCGACGTCCCACGCACCGTTGGCGTCGACCCGGACCAGCCCGTCGGGACCGATCGCGTCCCGGACCGCCTCCAGCCGGGCGACGTCGTCGGCGAGCGTCTGGCCGCGCTCGGCGACCTTGACCTTGGCCGTGCGGCAGCCGCCGGCGCGGACGATGTCGTGGGCCCGCTGCGGGTCGGTCGCCGGGACGGTGACGTTGACCGGCACCTGGTCGCGGAGCGGCTCGGGCCAGCCCTCGTCGGCGGTCTCGCGGGCGCACGCCAGCCACGGGCGCGCGACGTCGTCGTCGTACTCGAGGAAGGGCGACCATTCGCCCCAGCCGGCCTCGCCACGCAGCAGCACCCCCTCGCGGACGGTGATGCCGCGGAAGCGCGTGCGGAGCGGGATCGAGAAGACGTGCAGGTCCGGCGGCATCAGAGGGCCGCCCTGATCGCCTGCTGGTCGACCTTGCCGTTGCGCAGCCGGGGCAGCTCCTCGACGCGGACGAACCGGCTCGGGGCCCACGAGCGCGGGTGGACCAGCCCCACCCAGTCGCGCAGCTCGGGGTCGGGGGCGGTGCCGACCACGACGGCGACGACCCGCTGCCCCCACTCGTCGTCGGGCACGCCGAGCACCTCGGCGTCCTCCACCTGGGCGTGCTCGCGCAGCCGCTCGGCGACCGCCGGCGCCGGGACCTTCACCCCACCACTGATCACCACGTCGTCCACGCGGCCGGTGATGCGCAGGCGTCCCGCCTCGTCGAGGCGACCGGTGTCGGAGGTGAGGAACCAGCCGTCGACCAGGCACTCCGCGGTGAGCTCCGGGTCGCCGTCGTAGCGGCTGAAGAGCGTCGGGCCGCCGATGCGCACCCGGCCGTCGTCGTCGACGCGCACCGCGACACCGTCGAGCGGGCGGCCGTCGTAGACGCACCCGCCGGCGGTCTCGGAGGAGCCGTAGGTGACGACGACCCGGACCCCCGCGCCCTCGGCCCGGCGGCGAAGCCCGGCGTCCAGGCCGCCACCGCCGACGAGGACGGTGTGGAGGCCGGTGAGCGCCGCGAGCTGGTCGGGCTGCTCGAGCAGGCGATGCAGCTGGGTGGGCACGAGCGAGAGGAACGCCGGAGTGCCGGCGCCGGCGGCAGCCCGGGCGACGTCCAGGCCGTCGACGACGACGGGCTCGTGGCCGGCCAGGAGCGACCGCACGACGACCTGCACCCCGGCGACGTACGACGACGGCAGCGCCAGCAGCCAGCGGCCGGAGGCCTGCAGCCGCGCAGCCGACGCCTCGGCGCTGGCGACCACGGCGTCACGGCTCAGGACCACGCCCTTCGGGCGGCCCGTCGACCCCGAGGTCTCGATGAGGAGGGGGTCGGGATCGTCGTCCTCGAGCCATCGCGCCAGCTGCCGGATCGCCACCGCGGGGTCGTCGGAGGGGCGCACGAAACTCACGCGACCCACGCTAGCCGTTCTGCCACGATGGGCCGCGATGGAGGAGACCGACGAGCAGGCCGGGCCCGCCGTAGGGTCGGCTCCATGACTGCCTACTGGATCACCACCTACGAGGCCGTGCACGATCCGGACAAGGTCGCGGCGTACGCCGCGCTGGCCGGGCCGGCGCTGACGGCCGCGGGCGGGCGCTTCCTCGTGCGTGGGGTGCCGGAGGTGACGTTCGAGAAGGGCCGGTCGACCCGCACGATCGTCATCGAGTTCCCGTCGGTCGAGGCCGCCGTGGCCGCTCACGACAGCGAGGCCTACCAGGAGGCGCTGCGCGCGCTCGACGGCGGTGCCGACCGCGACATGCGCGTCGTCCCCGGGGCGTAGCCGGCCCCGCGGCGGCCGTCCGGCGGGCCGCGCCGGTGGCATGCTGGAGTGATGGACGCCTTCCGGCTCGTGCTCACCGTCGTCGTGATGGTGGGGGTGGTCGCCGCCATCCTCCTCTTCGAGCGTCGCCGGGCGCGGGGGATCGAGCGCGACACGCAACGGATGGCGCAGGGCCGACCGGGTGACGAGGACGCCGACGACCGGCCCTAGTCCGTCGCGCCCTCGAAGGCGGCGGCGCACAAGGTAAAGAAGGCTGCGATATTCGCAGGACGGACGTCGTACCCACGGCTCACAATGTCCCCGATGAGCATCGTGTCGACCTTCAAGCAGCAGGCCACCCCTCCCTCGCCGCTGGCGGGGCGTCTGGCGACACAGTCGCTCCTCTTCGCCCTCGGCGAGGGCACGTTCATGGCCGGGTCGGCGGTGTTCTTCACCCAAGTCGTCGGCCTGTCGGTGGTCCAGGTCGGCCTCGGCCTGACGATCGCCGGCATCGCCTCGTTCATCGCGGCCTATCCCATGGGCCGCGTCGTGGACCGCCTCGGTGCGAAGCGGTGCTGGGCGATCAGCTCGGCCGGGCAGGGCGCGATGTTCGCGGTCTGGCCGTTCATCGACAGCTTCGAGGGCTACGTCGCGATGGCGGTGGCCATGGAGGTGATCGGTGCTCTGGGCGGCGTGGCGCACGGGGCGTACACGATCGACGTCCTGCCGCCGCAGGAGCGGGTGACGTCGCGCGCCTACATGTACTCCGCGCTCAACGTCGGCTTCACGCTGGGCTCGCTGCTCGGGATCATCGCGCTGGGGCCGGAGTCGCTGACGCTGCTGATGGTGATGCCGCTGTTCACCTCGGTGGTCTTCCTCGTCAACGCCGTCAACATCACCCGGCTCCCCCACGCCGCACACGACATGCGCACGCCCGAGGAGCGCAAGGCCACGATCCCGGGACCCGGCCCGATGAAGAACGTCGGCTGGCTCGTCTCGAGCTTCTTCCACGGCGTGCTCTGGACCAACCAGGTCATCCTCAACGTCGTCATCCCGCTGTGGCTGGTCGACAAGACCGACGCGCCCTGGGTGATCCTGTCGCTGCTCTTCGGCACCAACACCGTGATGTGCATCGTGCTGCCGATGGCCGCGGCCCGCGGCGTCAAGGACGTCACCACGGCCCTGCGCGCGATCCGGCTCTCGACGCTGTTCTTCGTCGTCTCGTGCCTCATCACGCTCTCGACGCACCACACCGTGGGCCTCTGGACGATCGTGCTGTTCTTCCTCGGTCACATCACCCTGACCGGTGCCGAGCTCTACCTCTCCGCCGCGAGCTGGACCTTCGAGGCCGAGCTGATGGACCCGCGCCGCCGCGGCGAGTACCAAGGTGCCGCCGAGCTCGCCGGCACGCTCGGCCGGGTCTGGGCGCCCGCCGCCTTCACCTTCCTCGCGATGAACTGGGGATCGACCGGGTGGCTGGTCATCGCGGGGCTGATCGTCCTCGCCGCAGCCGGCCTGCACCCGTCGACCGCGCTGGCCCGCCGCTTCCTCGAGGAGCACGTGCCGGCCGACGTCCTGGCCGACGCAGCCGCCCATGCGGTCGAGGACGCCCCGGTCGGTCCGCCGACCATGGAGCAGCCGGCCGAGCCCGGCGGCGCGTCACCGCTGGACGGGCTGCCAGAATCCACCGGTGACCTCCACCGCTGACTGGATCGCCGGCGCCCGGCCGCGCACCCTCCCCGCCGCCGTCGCGCCCGTGCTCGCCGGCACCGGCGTCGCGTCGTACGTCGACGGGCTCGTGTGGTGGAAGGCCCTCCTCGCCCTCGTGGTCAGCCTCGCCCTCCAGGTCGGGGTCAACTACGCCAACGACTACTCCGACGGCATCCGCGGCACCGACGCCGACCGGGTTGGGCCGATGCGCCTCGTCGGCTCGGGTGCCGCGACCCCGGGTGCGGTGAAGGCGGCCGCCTTCGCCGCGTTCGGCGTGGCCGCGCTCGCCGGCGTGGCGCTCGCCGCCACGACTGCTTGGTGGCTGGTCGCCGTCGGCGCCGTCTGCGTGGTCGCAGCATGGTTCTACACCGGCGGCGAGAAGCCCTACGGCTACCTCGGCCTCGGCGAGGTGATGGTGTTCGTGTTCTTCGGCCTGGTCGCGGTGATCGGCACGACCTACGTCCAGACGACGACCTGGGAGTGGGCCGCGCTCTACGCCGGCATCGGTGTGGGCGCGCTCGCCTGCGCGATCCTCGTGGCCAACAACCTGCGCGACATCCCCACCGACACGGTTGCGGGCAAGCGCACGCTCGCGGTCCGTCTCGGCGACGAGCGCACCCGCTACCTCTACGCCTTCCTGGTGCTGGTCGCGGCGGCCGCCGTGGTCGCGGTCGCCGCCGCGACGACCTGGTGGGCGCTCGTCGGCCTCGGCTTCCTCGTCCGGGCCGCAGCACCGACGCGCGCCGTGCTCGGCGGAGCAGTCGGGCCGGCGCTGATTCCGGTCCTCGCCGGCACCGGCGCGGCCGAGCTGATCTGGTCGGTGCTCGTCGCCGTGCCCCTGTTCGTCGCCTGAGATCGGGGGTTTCCGCGCTCGTCCCGGCGCGGGCGTGGGATCCTCGTCCCATGTCCCAGCAACAGCCCGAGGAGAGCGCCCGCCTCGACGCGTTCGTCCAGCGGCAGGTCGCCGACGCCGTACGCCGCAAG
>CAZDAO010000227.1:0-6251 GCA_964503015.1 uncultured Nocardioides sp.
GGGTCTCCAACGTCGTGTTCATGGGCATGGGCGAGCCGCTCGCCAACTACAAGGCCGTCGTCGGCGCGGTCCGGCGCCTCACCGATCCTGCGCCCGCCGGGCTCGGGATGAGTGCGCGCGGCGTCACCGTGTCCACGGTCGGCCTGGTGCCGCGGATCAAGCAGCTCGCAGACGAGGGCATCCCGGTGACCCTCGCCCTCAGCCTGCACGCCCCCGACGACGAGCTGCGCAACGAGCTGGTCCCGATCAACACCCGCTTCTCGGTCGCCGAGACCGTCGACGCGGCCTACGAGTACTTCGCGAAGACCCACCGCCGGGTCTCCATCGAGTACGCCATGATGCGGGGCATCAACGACCAGGCCCACCGCGCCGACCTGCTGGCCGACGTGCTCAACGAGCGGGGCCACGGCTGGGTGCACGTCAACCTGATCCCGCTCAACCCGATCGAGGGCTCGAAGTGGACCGCCTCCGACCCTGCCGACGAACGCGAGTTCGTCCGCCGGCTCGAGGCCAAGGGCGTTCCCACCACCGTCCGCGACACCCGCGGCCGGGAGATCGACGGCGCCTGCGGTCAGCTCGCCGCCAAGGAGTAGCGCTCCGGCCGACCGCTGGCTGGGGCCCCGGATCTCCGGTGACCGCAAAGCCCGGGCCCACCCCGGAGCGTCGCGGAGCGTTCACGTGTCCGTCGTACGGAGCGGGGCGTGCGTTGCGGCGCGCTTCCTAGCGTCCGGGGCATGGACCTGTTCGAGAGGCGGCATCGCAGCCGCACCGTCCCGGCGAACCTCGTCCCCCTCCCCGTCGGCCCACCCGACGCCCGACGCCTGCGCGTCCTGGTCGTCACCGAGTCCTTCCTGCCCCAGGTCAACGGCGTGACCAACTCGGTGCGCCGGGTGCTGGAGCACCTCGCGGCCGAGGGCCATGAGGCCGAGCTGGTCGCCCCGACCGGGCCGGCGACCTACGCCGGCTTCCCCATCACGCTCGCCCGCGGTGCGAGCCTGCCGTTCTACTCCGAGTTCCGCATCGGCCTGGAGACCCGGCGCCGGCTGCGGTCCACCATGGAGCGCTTCCGGCCGGACGTGGTGCACATCGCGTCCCCCGCCACCCTCGGTTACCAGGCCGCCCGGGCCGCGCGCTCGCTCGGCATCCCGACGGTCGCGATCTACCAGACCGACCTCGTCGGCTTCGCGGACCGGTACGCCGTACCGGGCGGCGCCCGCGCCATGGAGTCGCTCACCCGTCGCATCCATCTCGGCGTCGACCGCACGCTGGCGCCGTCCACGGCCAGCATCGACCAGCTCGCTCGCCTCGGCGTCACCGACGTGACCCGGTGGCCGCGCGGGGTGGACCAGGTGCTCTTCGCGCCCGCGAAGCGCGACGAGGCGCTCCACGCGGAGCTCGCGCCGCATGGCGAGGGCCTCGTCGGGTACGTCGGCCGGCTGGCGCCGGAGAAGGAGCTCGAGCTGCTGGCCCACGTCGACCGGCTCCCCGGCGTGCGCCTCGTGCTGGTGGGCGGCGGTCCCGAGGAGGCACGGCTGCGGGCGCTGCTGCCCGACGCAGCGTTCCTCGGCGTGCTCCACGGCGAGGAGCTCGCCCGCGCCTACGCGACGCTCGACGTGTTCGTGCACACCGGCCGTCACGAGACCTACTGCCAGTCCGCGCAGGAGGCGCTGGCCAGCGGTGTGCCCGTCGTCGCGCCGCGCGCCGGCGGGCCGATCGACGTCGTCGACGACACCGTGGCCGGCCACCTCTACGAGCCCGGCGACGCACTCGAGCTGGTCGCCCACGTCGAACGGCTGGTCACGCAGCCCGTGCTGCGGCGGCGGATGTCGCACGCCGCGCGGGCGAGCGTGCGCGACCGCACGTGGCAGGCAGTCAACGACGTGCTGGTGGGCCACTACCGCGACGTGGGCGCGCCCGGGGTCCGCCGGCGCCGCCCCGGGTCCCCACGTCCACCACCAGCTCGGCGGCCTCCTCGACGCTGTCGACGAGGTGGACGTGCGGCTCCATCGGGCGATCCCGGGCGAGGGCTTGCAGCAACGGCCACGCCGGCAGGTCCTCGGTCCAGTGGCGACGACCGACCAGCACCATCGGGGCGACCGCGGTCTCGTCGGCGTAGTAGTTCTCGCAGGCGTCCTGGAAGACCTCCTGCAGGGTGCCTCCGGCGCCGGGCAGGAACACGATGCCCGCGTCGCAGACCTCCAGCAGCACCGCCTCCCGTGGTGCGTTGTGGAAGAACTTGGCGACGGCGGACGCGAAGACGTTGGGAGGCTCGTGCCCGTAGTGCCAGGTCGGGATGCCGAGCGACTCGCGACCCGCGCTCCCGACCCCGTCCACCACCTCGAAGCCCACGCGCGCCCACGCCCCGACGTCCGGGCGGAACGACGGCACCGAGGAGACGGTGGCCAGCGCCTCGCCGAGGCCGTCGGGCACGAGCGCGCCCAGGTTGGCTGCCTCCATCGCACCCGGGCCGCCGCCGGTGGCGACGGTGAGCCGGCCGGCCAGCGCGTGGCCGAGCCGTGCGGCGTCGGCGTACGCCTCGGTCCCGCGCTCGAGGGCGTGGCCACCCATCACGCCCACCACCGCTCGGCCCGACACCCACGCCTCGAGCGCCTCGTCGACGTGGTGGTCGTGCAGGGCCTGGGCGAGGGCCTCCTCGTGGTTGCCCCCGCTGCGCGACCAGGCGTACGCCCGCGCGTCGACGCTGTCGGCGTAGCGCGGGGCGTCGTAGAGGTCCCGCGGCGCGTAGAGGGTCGCGCGATAGGGGTCGACCGGGATGCCAGGGATCTCGTGCAGCACCACGGCACCCGCGCGGCGTACGGCGTCGTCGTCACCGTCGGCGAACTCGCAGCCGAGGAAGAGCGACTGTGCCAGGGACCGCTCCAGTAGTGCGGGCCCCCGGGCGGTGAGGTCGAGCCCCAGCACGCGCCAGCCGGCGAGCGATCGGACGCCGGCCGCCAGGCGCCGGTCGAGGTCGGCCAGCGTGGTGATGTCGAGGACGCGTCCGCGGGAGTGCTTCACCCCGCCAACCTAGAGCCCGGTGCGATCAGGCTGTCGATCGTCCGCATCCGCTCCTAGGCTGCCGGGATGAGCCGCACCGCGAGCCGCCCCACCCGCCACGTCGTCGACGGGCACGAGGTCGTGCCGCTGACGCCGGAGACCTGGCACCTGTTTGAGGGACTCGCCGACCGCAAGGGCCTGTTCAGCGGCTGCTGGTGCGTCCACTTCCACTGCCACCCCGACCCGCCCGAGCGCGAGGAGATGGGCAACCAGGCGTTCAAGCGGAAGCTCGTCGAGGAGGGCGTCGCGCACGCCGCGCTCGTGCTCGAGGACGACCGGGCGGTCGCCTGGGCGGAGTACGGCACGGTGGCCGAGCTGCCCAACATCCACCACCGCAAGCAGTGGGAGGCCGAGACCGCGCAGCCGCCCGACTACCGGATCACCTGCCTGTTCGTGGCCAAGGACCGCCGCCGCGCCGGGCTCGCCGAGGTGGCGGTCAGGGGCGCCCTCGCGCTGATCGCCGAGGCGGGCGGGGGTCGTGTGGAGTCCTACCCGCACGACCTCCCGCCGGACAAGAAGACCTCCGCCTCGTGGCTCTACAACGCCACCCGGACCATGTACGAGCGCATCGGTTTCGCCTACGTCCGCCCCAAGGGGCAGGGCAACTGCGTGATGGAGCTCGAGGTGCCGCCCGCCTGACCAGCCCGGCTCAGAAGGCGTGGGCCATGAGGTCGCCGAACAGCTCCTGCTCGTCGACCTCGAGCCCGCGGGAGCGGAACCACGCGCACATGTTGGCGCAGTCGCGCAGCAGGAAGTCCATCCCCTGGGGGTTGCCCACGAGGTCGACCATCTGTGGCAGGTCGATGATCACCAGCCGGTCGCCGGCGGCGAGCGTGTTGTACGGCGACAGGTCGCCGTGCACCAGCCCGGCCTGGGCCATCGTGGCCAAGGCGTCGCGGAGCTGCTCGTAGTACGCCTCGACGACGGACCGCTCCGGACGGACCTGGGCGACCCGCGGCGCCGTCTCGGTGTCACCGTCGACCGTGACGGTGATCCACTCCATCATGATCTCCGTCTCGTCGATCTGGACCGGGTAGGGGACGGGGAGGCCGAGCTCCCAGCACCGGCGCAGCGCGTTCCACTCCGAGATCGCCCACTCGCCGGCGGCGACCTGACGACCCCAGGTCGACTTCCGCTTGAGGGCGCGCTCGTCGCGCGATCGCTTCATCGAGCGGCCCTCGGTGTAGGCGGCGGCCCGGTGGAAGGTGCGGTGGTCGGTGTCGCGGTAGCGCTTCGCCGCCATGACCACGGCGGTCTCGGGCCGGTGCGGGTCCTCGCGCTCGACGAGGAAGACGTCGGCCTCCTTGCCGGTCTTGAGGACGCCGAGCTCGGTGTCGATGGCGCCGCTGGACGTGACGACCCAGTCCGGGCGCGGCTCGGGCCCTCGCATCAGGGCCTCGAGGTCCTCCCAGCGGGACCATCGTTGACCTGCGCCGAGCTCGTCGGCGTAGGTGTCGTAGGTGAAGACGAACGACTCGTCGATCCCCTCGAGGGGCGAACGGTCGTCAGGCCGGAGGAAGTCCTCCGGGAAGGTGTGCGTCAAGGTAGGTGCTCCGTGGGTGCGAAAGGTGGTCGGCGGGCAGGCCGAGGACAGCGATGGACATGTCACGGCTCCTTTCGGACGGGGCACCGGGATGCTGGGCAGCACGCGGTGTGGCGCAGGCGCCGCGACCATGGTCGAGGACGGGACGCACACGCCGCAAACGAATTAGCGGCTCGGCCGAGCCGGCCGCGGCCGACGCACGGACGCGCTAGGTTCGGGTGGTGACCACGCGCGCCACCCGACCCCTCCTGTCCACCGCCCTCTGCGCGGCCCTGACCGTGGCCCTGACGAGCGCCACCGCGATGGGTCCCGCGACGAGCACCGCGACCGCGGAGTCGCCGCTGGCGGCCGCCGACGGCGCCCCGGGCATCGGTGACGGCTACTGGCCGCTCGACGGCAACGGCGGGATCGACGTCGCACGCTACGACATCGTCAACCGCTACGACTTCGGCTCCCAGCGGCTGGCCGGGCGCACGACGGTCGAGCTGGCCACGACCGCGGAGCTCACCAGCTTCTCCCTCGACTTCCTGCTCGACGTGGACTCGGTGACCGTCGACGGCGCCCGCGCCAGGTTCACCAGGTCCGACGGTGGGCACGAGCTGCGGATCACGCCGTCCGCGCCGCTCGCCGCGGGCAGCCGGCACACCGTGGTCGTGTCGTACGCCGACAAGCCGGGCAGACACTCCTACGCGGGCGAGCGCAACTGGCTCGCCGACGCCCACGAGGTCGTCACCATGAACGAGCCGCACATGGCGCCGTGGTGGTTCCCCGCCAACGACCACCCGCTCGACAAGGCGATCGTGGACGTGAAGGTGCGCGTGCCCAACGGGCGCGAGGTGATCTCCAACGGCAAGCTGCGCGGCCGCAAGGTCGGCAAGAGGACGACGGCGTGGCACTGGCGCGCCGACGAGCCGATGGCGCCGTACCTCGCCTTCTTCGCCGCCGGCGACTTCACCATCGCCCGGGGCAAGCACCGCGGGCTGCCCTGGCTGGTCGCGGTCTCGGAGCGGCTCGGCGCCAACGACCGCGCGGCCAGCATGCGCCTGATGAAGCGCACCCCCGACGTGGTCGCCGGCCTCGAGAAGGACCTCGGCGACTACCCGTTCTCGGTGGTGGGCGGCCTGACCACCTCGCTCGACCCGGGCTTCGCGCTCGAGAACCAGACGCGCCCGACCTACCCCGCGGTCGGCGCCAGCTACACCAGCCTCGTCGTGCACGAGCTGGCCCACCAGTGGTTCGGCGACGACATCGCCGTGCAGCAGTGGCGCGACATCTGGCTCAACGAGGGCTTCGCGAGCTTCATGGAGTGGCGCTGGAGCGAGACCCACGGCAAGCGCACCGGCCGCGAGATCCTGAAGTCCTACTACGACTCGATGTCCGCGCAGTCGGAGTTCTGGAAGGTGACCGTCGCCGACCCCGGGGCGGAGAAGATCTTCGACGGTGCGATCTACGGCCGCGGCGCGATGACGTTGCAGGCGTTGCGCAACCGCCTCGGCGAGGACGTGTTCTGGCAGATCCTGCGCACCTGGATCCGGGAGCAGCGCGGCGGCAACGGCGCGAGCGAGGAGTTCGAGGAGGTCGCGGCGCGCGTCAGCGGCCAGGACCTCGGCGCCTTCTTCACCGCCTGGCTGCGCACCCCGTCCAAGCCCGC
>CAZDAO010000228.1:0-5744 GCA_964503015.1 uncultured Nocardioides sp.
GAGGTCCACGGCGTTGGCGACCAGGAGGTTGGTGACCTCAGGGACGAGCCGCTCGGGAGTCATGGCCGCGTACATGGCGAGCCGCCCGAACACCCCCCTGGATGAGTCGGCGTGGATCGAACACATCGAGCCGTCATTGCCCTGGCTCATCGCGAGCAGCATCGGGAGGACCTCCGCCCCCCGGACCTCTCCGACGATCACCCGCTGGGGATCCATACGCAGCGCGGAGCGGACCAGCTCTGCGAGGCTGAATGAGCCAACGCCTTCGGTGTTGGCCTCGCGGGCTTCGAGCGTCTCGTGGTCGGGGTGAAGTTCCTCGAAGCGCTCCAGGCCGATCTCCAGCGAGTCCTCGATCGTGATGAGGCGCTCGGTGGCAGGGATCTCATTGATGAGGCACCGCAGAGTCGTCGTCTTCCCGGTGCCGGTGCCGCCGGCCACGATGATGTTGGCTCGTGCCCGCACCGCGGCCGACAGGAAGTTGGCCAGCAGTTCGTCACAGACCCCTCCGTCCACGAGCTGGGACACGCGGTGGATGTCGAAGTCGTGGCGGCGGATCGTCACCGTCGGGCGCCCCGACACCGCCATGAGAGCGTGGAGCCGGTCGCCGTTCGGCAGTTGGAGGTTCAGCTCCGGCTGGGCGTGATCCCACCGGCGCTCGCTCCGCCCGATGCGCCGGGCGGCCGTGGCGATGAGCTCGATGAGGTCGTCGTCGGAGTCGGCGACAGCGGGCCCGCGGACCTTGGTTCCATCTCGCAGGTTCAGCCAGACGCGCTGAGCGCCAGAGATGTGGATGTCTCGGATCTGGGGGTCGTCGAGGAGCGGCTGAAGACGAGCGAGACCGTGGATGCGGTCGAGCACCGCGGCTGTGACCATGGCTTCGGTGGCCTCGTCGAGCGGCGCGTCGCCCTCGGCGTAGGCGTTCTCCGCGAGATGGCGGAGGTCGTCTGCCACGAGCTTGCGGGCCAGTGCCCGCTCGTCACTCGGCGAGAGCCGGCCACGGCCTGCTTCTTCGTGGGCTACGTGCGCTGCGGTGAGCGCCTCGCCGACACTGTGGTGCAGCCGGACGACAAGACCGGAGTCGATCCCATCCTGATTCCACACTGTCGCCCCGGTCACCGTTGCGGTCATGGCACGGCCTCAGCCACGGGCTCGAGCAGCGGGGCGCGGACTTCCTCGCCCAGCGCCGCAACCGCCCGAACGAGTCGAGACCGGGTCAGTCGTGCCCTGGACGCGCCTCCGGTGCGCAACGCCTCGGCCGCATCTGGGTCGTCGGGTAGTTCTCCGACCACCCTCACTCCGATCGAGCGCTCGACATCGGCACTGCGGTAAGGCCCGTCTCCGATGAGAAGGACTCCGGCCTGCCCACGGACTGCTTGGGGCAGCACCGGTACGAGGTGAGTGAGCGCCACGAGCTGCTCGGCGACCGGTTGGACGAGGATGACCAGGAGGTCCGAGGCGGCGACGATCGGGCTCGGTGACCGCAGACGTCCAGCATCGACCACCGCGACTCCGTCCGAGGCGACCAGTTCACGGGTGATTCGCTCCCCCGCCGTACGCCACAACGCGACGCTGGAGGAAGGGGCGTCCGGGCCGACGAGCACCGGCACTCCGCCCGCGTCCTGTGCGTGCGCCCTCCACCCGCTCCCGTCGTCCGGTCCAGCTGCGGCGAACGTCGTCAGGCCCGGCTCCCGGCCAAGGCCGTATCGGATGGCGAGGACACCACCGTCGAGGTCGGCCTCGACTACCAGGCCGTCGGCGAGAGTCGACGCCAGAAGGAGCGATGCCGTGGTCACGCCCGGAGCACCCCGAACCGATGCGAGGGTCACCACATTCATGGGGCCACCAACACGAGTCGCAACCCACCTGCACCGGCCGCGGCAGCGACCGCCCGGGCATCTTCATCATTGGTCAGGATCGAGACCAGGATCTGATCGCTCGCCAGCTCCTCGACGTCGAACACCGTGGCGGAGCGGGCTACGACCGTCGGCTCGGCATCGAGATTGGCCACGTCCTCGGTGCGCACCACATGCACGCGGTCGCCAGGGGCCAGTCCACGCGACGGGTAGGCCCCCGGGTCCAGGGACAGCCCGACGACCCCGTCACCGGTATTGACCGTTGGAACCTCCGCAACCAGCGAAGTCGAGAGCAGCGTCCCTTCGGCAAGATCGACCAAGGCGGCACGCCCGACGACCCGGCCCATATCCGCGCTGTCGAGCCGCGCCAACGTGTTGTCGCTGGACACATACGCGACTCGGACGTCGCTGGCCTCGATCATTTCTCCACGCTCAAGTGGTGCCGCAGCGACCAACGCCGGCACCTTCTCGACCGCGCTGAGGTGCCAGAGCACGGCGCCGAGGGCAAAGACCACCGTCACGAGGACACCGATCGCTACCTCTGGTACCCGTACGCGCCTCCCCGGTGGTCGGACATCTGCGGATGGGCGAGTCGGATGCCCATTGGAGGAATAGACACCTATCCGAGTTGGGGTATGGGTCGACACCACGGCTACTGGCCCTCCTGTGTTCCGATCGCCTGGATCTCACCGACCTCGACATCAACAGTCGACGTACGGGTGATCCCGGGGAGCGTCCCTCCACCGCCGGGGACGTTCGTCGCCCACGACACCTCGATGGTCACGGTGGCCTCGATGTGGAACGTGCCGCCCCGACTGGTGGCCGAGGATGAGCGGTACGTATGGGTGCAGGTGGAACCGTCCTCGGGCAGACCGGGCCGCCACGGAGTGCCTGGCCCACGGCACGACACGCTGTTGCCGTCGCCCAGGGTCCAGCTCGTAGCCACGGGAGCGGCCCGCACGGTGGACGACACCCGACCGGCGTTCGCCGTGGCTTCGTAGGGCTGCCACCAACTCTGGTCGAGCCACAACCAGGTCGGCACCTGTACGTACAGACTGCCGTCCTCCGATGGGCTCGTCCGGATCTCCGGCGGAGCGATGCTGACCGACGCGAGCGCGTCGAGCGCCAGCTGGTAAGGGTCGACAAGGCCGCCCTCGGGCCTCAGGAAGAACCCGAAGAGTCCACCCTGGCCGTCGCACCACCGCCCAAGCCACCGACCGGTCGCCGAGTGTTGCGGCTCGCCCGTAACTGGGTGGTACATGGCGAACGCGAAATCGTCATCGACGACCACCCGCCAGGGGCACGGGTCCGGGACCGAGGCACCCCCCCTCGACCCGCCGCTACCACCGCCGCCCGAGCCACCGTCTGTAGCAACGGCGGTGGGATCACCGCCGGGATCGACATATGCGCCGCCGCCGGGCCTGTCATCGGCCGCTGCTGGCGAAGCCGCCATCAGTGCGGCCACTCCAACGATTGCTGCGATCACGAGGCGTGTGCGCATCCTGCGACTCCTTCCCAACGTTGGACAAGCTGCGCGGCGGACACACGCCACACACCCTCGACCCTCTGCATCTCGCCCCGGACGTTGTGGGTAGTCACCTCGTCGTTCACGATTTCGCCCGAATCGCGTTGGACGATGACGCCGTCCGAGACGACGCACTCCTGCACGACGGCTCGGTCGCCATTCACCTCGACGACGGTGACGCGCTGGATGTCAGCGGGGTTCGCTGCGCGACGAAACGTCAATCCCTGGTCGAGGTTCGTTTGGGTCTCGGCGAGGACTGCGTCGAGCTGAGCGCCCGTGGCGTACTGGCGCAACGCCGGGTCGTTCGGGTTGGGCGTACCGCTGTTCGCGGCGAAGCGGGCATCCCAGTATCCGACGTAGCGGGCGATGATCTCGTCCTCGAGGCTCCGCTCCCTCGTCGGAGCCATCGACGTCGCTGTCGTCAGAACCGAGTTGGGGACCGTGCTGGTCGACGTCACCCGTGAGGATTGGCGATCGACCGCTGGAGCCGGGTCGTTCTCGGAGCAGCCGGCCGCGCCGACAGCGAGGACGAGTGGCACCACGAGGGTCCAGAAGTGGAGGGCCCTCGCCGTGCGGACGGACCCATCGGGCTTGGCCATGACTTCGACTCCTTCGCTGGCTGCTGCTTGCTTGCCCGCCCTACCAATGACGTACTACCTAGAAGGTTCTATGTCAATTGTCGTTTCAGAAGGATTGAAAAATCTGAAAAGATACTGACAGCTATCGGTGAGACACGTCCAGGCCTCACCTCTGCTGTGGTACCAGTAGCTGCAGGTGCCGTCAGCTCGCCACTGGCAGCTCGCGCAGCCGCGCCTCGCCCCGCCACCGGCGGTGCCAGAGCACCTTGAGCGACACGTGCTGCTCGGCAGCGAGGTCAGCCATCGATTCGCCGCCAACCCGGCTGCGGAGGATCGTGGCGAGCACCTCGTTCGACAGGCCGCTCGCCTGGCTCGCCGCGATCAGCTCCTCGAAGAAGACCGTGCTGAGAACTCGGTCCTCAGCCGACGGCTCGAGGACGGCGCCGGCGACACCGGTGGAGCACTGCCGCTCCGTGTCGTGCTCTTGGCGGTAACGCTTGCGGACGTCCAACAGGACGTTGCCCGACACCGAGCCGGGCCGGTGGGCGGGGTAGGTCCGGATGCGTTCCCATGCGAGCCGGACCACGTCGTCAACCGCGTCATCGTCACGACCGACTCGGTGGGCGAGGTTGACCAAGCCGCCGAGGAGCTCCTGGAGCAGGGTGCGAGCGGCGAGGTGGTCGGTCGGGGCGAGCGTGGCCAGTGCACGGCGGACCTCAGGACCGATGTCCGCTCGGTAACCGAGATCGATGACTTCGTCGAGATCGGACGCCGGCAGCAGCACGGGGTGCACGGCAGTCCAACGCATGAGCGCGCGGCGAGCCGCAGGAGAGCTCGCGAGCGTCGACCACTCGTGGTTGAGGGATTGCAGGATCTGTGCCATCGGGAACCTCCGGGTGTCGTTGGGCAACAGGAGGCTCCGCGTTCCACCTCCCGTTGGACCTCCCGCTCGACCTCCCGCCGCATGCATTTCTCGGAGCCGTGTCCTTGTTTCGGGCGCTCGACCTCCCGCGCGACCTCCTGGACGGTCCGTCGATGCGCGCTACGGCAGCGCTGACGGGCCTACGAGGGCATGGAACTGGATCGAACGCTGTCCTTCACCCCGGTCGACCACCCCGACGAGCGCGTGCAGCGGATCGGGTTCGACCTGACCGACCCTTATGTCGAGCAGTGCTGGTCCGCGGTCGTCGGGCCCAGCTCGACGCTGCTCCTGCGCCGGCTCCCCGCGTTGTGGGCCACACAGGTTCCCGCCGAGATCGGCGCCAGCGACCTGTCTCGATCACTCGGCCTCGGCGTGGGCGTCGGCGAGCGAAGCCGGCTTGCGAACACGCTGAACCGGGTCGTCCAGTACCGGCTGGCCCGGCCCTCACCCGACGGCGCTGGGCTCGACGTGTACCAGCAAGTCGGTCCGCTCAGCTCTCGCCAGCTCGCTCGGGTTCCGGAGTGGACCCGCGATGCCCACGAGCGGCTCTTCGGCACCCACCTCGAGCAGATCGACGATCTCGTCCAGCACCGGGCGAGCGTGGCATCGATGGGCGCTCGACTCGACCGCCTCCAGCACGGTGCCCCGACCGTTGCACCCGAAACCCACCCACTCGGGCAGGCCCTCGGATGAAGGCCCTCAGTCGCCGCGCCGGCTCCCCTGAAGCGCCGTCCTCCGCGGCGACTCGCATCGCTCCAGAACGGCAGGTCCGGCGCGCACACATTTGCAGGTTCCCCTACGGGGAACCTGCTGGACCTCCCGCTGGCGGTCTGCGGTGAAGTTCACGGTCACCCCGCTGGGCGGCG
>CAZDAO010000228.1:5754-6242 GCA_964503015.1 uncultured Nocardioides sp.
GGACAGGCCGACACGGCCCGCGTCGTGGACGCGATCGTCCGCTACCTCCAGCCACCACCGAAGGGCGCGCCATCGCGTCCCGATCCGTCTCCCGGCCCGGGTGGCGCGGAGCGGTACTACGCGGACAGCGGCGAGGAACCAGGGCGGTGGCTCGGTCGGGCCGCCGAGGGGGCCGGGCTTGCGGGTGTCGTGCAGCGCTCCGACTTCGCAGCGGTTCTGGCTGGTCGAGACCCCCATACCGACGAGCGGCTCATCTCCGCCCAGGGCTCGGCCGGGCGGCGACCCACATTGGGCTCAGGCGCTCACACCAAGGTCGGGGCCGACGGGGAACATCTCTACGACGTCGCCGACGCCGCGGCCGCTCTCGGGGTGTCGCATCGAGAGGTCGAGCAATTTCTCGATGCCGGCACAGCCGTCGCACTCAGCGCCCTCGCGATGGTCGCTCGGCCCCAAGCTCCGCCCAGCGGTGACGCGGGAACTACCGCTCG
>CAZDAO010000229.1:0-6240 GCA_964503015.1 uncultured Nocardioides sp.
CTCGCGGTCGCGGTACCAGTAGTAGTGGTAGGCGATGCCGGCGTCGACCTCGCCCGAGTCCACGGACTGCATGACGACCAGGTTGTTCTGCACGATGACGCCGTTGTCCTTCAGCCCGGCCAGCCAGTCGGCGGTGGCCTGCTCGCCCTCGAGGGCGAGGACCGCGGAGACGATCGCCTGGAAGTCGGCGCCGGTGGGCGAGAACGCCACGCGGCCCTTCCACTCGGGCTTCGCGAAGTCCAGGATCGAGGCAGGCATGTCGGCCTCGGTCATGGAGTCGGTGTTGTACATCGCGACGGTCGACCGGGCGAGGAAGCCGGTCCACATGCGGTCGGAGGGGACGTACTGGTCCGGGATCGACTCGGTCGCCGCCGCGGGCAGCTCGGTGAACAGCCCGGCGTTGTCCACGATGCTCATGGCGGGGGAGTTCTCGGTGAGGAACACGTCGGCCGGGGAGTCCGCGCCCTCCTCGACGATCTGGTTGGCCATCTCGAGGTCCTTGCCGCTGCGCAGCTCGACGTCGAGGCCGGACTCCTCCTCGAACAGCGGGACCAGCTCGTCGAGGAGCTGCTCGTGCTGGGCGTTGTAGACGACGAGGTCGGGGGAGCCGAAGACGCCGCACGCGGACAGGGTCGAGGCGGCGAGCAGGGTGCTGGCGAGCACGACGCCGGCGCGCGCGGCGCCACGGCGGGGGGAGGTCGTCACGGGGGGTGCCTCACTTGTCTGGAACTTTGCTTAGGCTCGCCTAACTGTAGACCGGCCGGGGTGAGGTCGAGGAATCGCGTCCGGCCGGTGGGGTTAGCGATCGCTAACCTCCGGCGCTACCCTGCTGGCATGACCTTCGAGCTGTCCCCCGAGCACGAGCAGTTCCGCCGCAGCGTCCGCGACTTCGCCGAGGCGGAGATCGCGCCGCACGCCGCGCAGTGGGACCGCGACCACCACTTCCCGACCGACGTCGTGCAGAAGATGGGGGCGCTCGGGCTGATGGGTCTCACCGCGCCGGAGGAGTTCGGCGGAGCCGGGATGGCCGGGGAGGACGGCGGCTTCACCTCGCTGTGCCTGGCGATCGAGGAGATCGGCCGCGTCGACCAGTCGATGGGCATCACGCTCGAGGCCGCGGTCGGCCTCGGCATCAACCCGATCCTCACCTACGGCACCGACGAGCAGAAGAAGACCTGGCTGCCCGCCCTCGTCGCCGGCGAGCAGCTCGCCGGCTTCGGCCTGACCGAGCCCGGGGCCGGCTCCGACGCCGGGGCGACGAAGACCAAGGCGGTGCTGGACAACGGCGAGTGGGTCGTCAACGGCGCCAAGCAGTTCATCACCAACTCGGGCTCGTCGATCACCTCGCTCGTCACGGTGACCGCTCGCACCGGCGAGCGTGCCGACGGCCGCCCGGAGATCTCGACGATCATCGTCCCCTCGGACACGCCCGGCTTCACCGCGGAGAAGGCCTACGACAAGCTCGGCTGGCACGCCTCCGACACCCACCCGCTCTCCTTCACCGACGCGCGCGTCCCCGAGGGCAACCTGCTGGGCGAGCGCGGCCGCGGCTACGCCCAGTTCCTCGCCACCCTCGACGACGGACGGGTCGCCATCGCCGCGCTCGCGGTCGGCTGCATCCAGGCCTGCCTGGACATGTCGCTCCAGTACGCCGGTGAGCGGCAGACCTTCGGCGGCCCGATCGGGCGCAAGCAGGGCCTGGCCTTCCAGGTCTCCGACCTCCAGGTGATGCTCGACGCCTCGCGCCTGCTGACCTACAAGGCCGCTGCGATGAAGGACGCGATGGACGCCGGCTCCTCGTCGGTCTCGATGGGCGCCTTCAAGCAGGCCGCGGCCGTGGCCAAGCTCTACGCCACCGAGTCGGCCGTCACCGCGACCCGCATCGCGACCCAGGTCTTCGGGGGCTACGGCTTCATGGAGGAGTACCCCGTCGTGCGGTTCTACCGCGACGCGAAGGTGCTCGAGATCGGTGAGGGCACCTCCGAGGTCCAGCGGATGCTCATAGCGCGGGGGCTGGGCCTGCCGGTCGAGTGAGGTCTGAGGCCGTCGGCGCGGCGCATCCGCGGTATACTCGCGGTATGACTGCCACGACGATCAAGGTGTCGACCGAGCTGCGTGACCGGCTCCGGCGAGCGGCGGCAACCCACGGCCGCACGCTGGGCGAGCACCTCGAGTCGCTGCTGGAGCAGGAGGCGCGTGCCGAACGCTTCGGCCGGTTGCGGCAGCAGATCGCGCGGACCCCGCCAGACGACCGGTACGCCGCCGAGGCCGAGGACTGGCAGGACGACGCTTCGTGGTCGTGAGTGTGGTGCCGGGTGAGGTGCTGTGGGCCAGCCCCACCCCGACCGTGGGTCGCGAGCAGGCCGGCCGACGTCCGGTCGTGGTGGTCAGCAACCAGCTCTTCCACGAGGCCGTCACCACCCTCGCACTCGTCGTACCCGTCACCAGCGTCGACCGCGGATGGGACAACCACGTCCCGTTGGTCGGCGCCGACGTCCTCGGCTACGCCATGACCGAGCAGGTGCGCGCGATCTCCCGTGACCGGATCGACGGCCGGCTCGGTGCCGTGGACGACGAGACGCTCGACGCGATCCGTGGCTGGATCGGTGACTCCCTGGCCTGACCGGGTCGGCCGACGAGGAGAGATCCTCCCCGGCGCGCCACGCCGCCCACGTGTGCGGCAGCTCCGCCGCTACGCAGAACCCTGCCCATGCGTCGCCGATGCCTTGCTCTTGGGCGGGTACGTGACTGTTGTCCGTGAGGATCCGGCGGCAGCAGTCTTGCGAGCATCCGTCTCACGCTTCTCCTGACCGCGGGCTATCAACCAAGCTGTGACGGTTCCCATGGCGAAGATTGCGACCACCGGAGCTCCGACCGCCCACCCGGCGTCGGAGGCGAACCACCCAGTCACCCCGAGCGTGTAGCTGAAGAGGGCGCCGTTCCAGCAGTGACGATAGAGCTCGCGCACCTCGTCGTAGGCCTGTGCCTGCCACTTGTCGGCGTCCTTCTCGGCCCTCGACCCCACCAGCCGGAGAACCACGTCCGCCGATCGGGCGAGAGCGACGAACGCGGCGGCGGCCGGCAGCGCCTTGACCAGGTCGCCAGGGTCCGGGTCCCCGCCGTCGAGGGCCGCGATCGACGCCGCAAACGCTCCGAAGCCGAGGACCACGCCAACGGAGATCCACAACGCAAGAGCCTTGCCCGAGACGGGGTTCGGCGAGGTGGACGTGCTCACAGGTGCTCCTTGGTGGTCAGCTCGGGCCGGGCGTGGGCGCGATTGTGCCCCACGTCCTCCCAGCCGCCCGTGGTCGGACCGATCTCCACCTCCCGGCGGATCTCGCGCGAAGGGCGGCGCTCTACCCTCGGCGCATGAGCGGTCGGAGCCAGCGCGTCCTGACGTGGTTCGGCGTCGACGACCCCTGGGAGCGCCCGCGCCCCCCGATCGGGCGCCAGGACGTCGTGCTCGCCGCGGCCGTCGAGGCCGTCAGCCTGCTCGCCCTCGAGCTGGTGCGCAGCTCAGGCGGTTTCGAGCACACCGACGCCCCGGTCTGGGCGCAGTGGCTGGCGGTGTCGTCCGGTGCCCTGCTGCTGCTCGGGCGACGCCGGTGGCCACTGACGATCGCCCTGGTCGCAGCGGGCCACATGTTCGTCGCCGGCGTGACGATGCCCGAGGTGATGGGGCAGGTCTCCCTCCAGATCGTCTACTTCGTCGCGATCCTGTCGGGCGTGGCCTACGCCCGCGACCGCCGCGCGATGGTGCTGGTCATCGGCACGATCCTGCTCTTCATGTTCGCGTGGATCACGTGGCAGTTCGCGGTCGGCTCGTCGGCACAGCAGTGGCTCGAGGACGAGGACCTGTCCGAGGACATGGGCGTCTTCCCGGCCATCCCGGCTGCGGTGGCGATCACCTTGCTCATCAACATCATCTACTTCGGAGGCGCGATCGTCGGCGGCGGGGTGTCGTGGCGCGCCGCCCGCCAGCGCCACCGCCTCGAGGAGCAGGCGAGCACGATCCTCGCCCAGGCCGGCCGGCTCCGCGAGCAGGCTGTGATGGACGAACGCCTCCGCATCGCCCGCGACCTCCACGACGTCGTGGCCCACGGCGTCTCCGCGATGGGCATCCAGGCGGGCGCGGCGCGCCGCGTCCTCGACCGCGACCCCGACGCCGCGCGTACGGCCCTCTCCCACGTCGAGCAGGCCTCGCGCGACGCCGTCACGCAGATGCGCCGCCTCCTCGGCACCCTGCGCGAGGGCACCGGAGCCACGAGCGACGAGCGCGAGGGACGTACGCCCGAGGCGGGGGTCGCCGACCTCCCCGACCTCGTCTCCGAGATCGCCGGGACCGGTCTCGCCGTGCACCTCGACGTGGTCGAGGCCCAGGAGGCCGCCGCCGGCCGGCTGCCACGGGGCATCGGCCTGGCGGTCTACCGCACCGTGCAGGAGGCGCTGACCAACGTGCGGCGGCACAGCACCGCCGACACGGTCTCGGTCGTCGTGCGCGTCGACGAGGTCGCGTCGTACGCCGAGGTGGAGGTCGTGGACAACGGCCGCCCGCGGCACGGCACCTCGGGCAGCGGGCTCGGCCAGCTCGGCATCCGGGAGCGCGCCGCCACCCACGACGGCCAGGTCGACATCGGGCCCCGGGTCACCGGGGGCTACCGCGTCCGCGTCCGCTACCCGTTGGGAGCCCGCCCGTGACCGAAGGGACGACCGGGGAGACGGCACGGCCGCTGAAGGTCCTGCTCGTCGACGACCACGCGATGGTGCGCTCGGGCTTCGCGATGGTGCTCTCGGTCGAGGACGACATCGAGGTGGTCGGCGAGGCCGCCGACGGCCTGCAGGCCATCGAGCAGGCCCGCGCGAGCCGGCCCGACGTCGTGCTGATGGACGTCCAGATGCCGCGGATGGACGGGATCGAGGCCACCCGCCACCTCGTGGCCGACGACCTCGGGCACGTCGTCATCGTGACGACCTTCGACCGCGACGACTACCTCTTCGACGCCCTCCAGGCGGGGGCGAGCGGCTTCCTCCTGAAGAACGCCGGACCCGAGCAGCTGCTCGACGCCGTACGCGCTGCCGGGCGCGGGCACGCGCTGCTGGCCCCAGAGGTGACCCGGCGCGTCATCGGCAAGATGGCCGGTGACCGGTCCGGTGACCAGCCCGGGGACCACTCCGCGGCGGCTCCCCAGCGCCCCGAGCCCGACGGCCTCGCCCACCTGACGGCGCGCGAGCGCGAGGTGCTGGTGCTCCTCGGCCGCGGCCTGTCCAACGGCGAGATCGCGGCCGAGCTGGTGCTCGGCGAGGCGACGGTGAAGACCCACGTGTCGAACGTCCTCGCCAAGCTCCACCTGCGCGACCGCGTGCAGGCCGTCATCTACGCCTACGAGGCCGGCCTCATCCTCCCGACGGAGGAGTGACCCGGCGCACCGGCGCCTCCACCTGCAGGTTCCGTCCCGCGGGGGATCCGGCCGCGGGCCCGCGAGCCCTAGCGTCGGGGACATGTTGGAGATCCGGGAGCTGACCAGACGGTTCGGTGAGAACACCGCCGTGGACCACGTGTCGTTCGAGGTGCCGGGGGGTGAGATGACGGGCTTCGTCGGCGGCAACGGCGCGGGCAAGACCACGACCATGCGGATGGTCATGGGCGTGCTGGGCATCGACGAGGGCGAGGTGCTGTGGCAGGGCCGCCCGATCACCCGGCTGGACCGCCGCTCGTTCGGCTACATGCCCGAGGAGCGCGGCCTCTATCCCAAGCAGCCGATCCTCGACCAGCTCGTCTACATCGCCCAGCTCAAGGGGATGGGGCGCGTCGAGGCACGCGACACCGTGACCGAGCTGCTGGAGCGGTTCGGGCTGGGGGAGCGCACCAAGGACCACCTGGAGAAGCTGTCGCTGGGCAACCAGCAGCGCGTCCAGATCATCGCCTCGGTGCTGCCCCGTCCCGCCGCGCTGATCCTCGACGAGCCGTTCTCCGGGCTGGACCCGAGGGCCGTCGACTCGATGGTCGACCTGCTGCGCGAGTACACCCGCGACGGCGTGCCGGTCCTCTTCTCCAGCCATCAGCTCGACCTGGTGGAGCGCCTGTGCGACCGCCTGGTCGTGCTGTCCCAGGGCCGCCGGGTCGCCGCCGGGACGGGGACGGAGCTGCGCGACGCGGGGGTGCCGCGCTTACGTCTAGTACCCTGGGGCGACGCCGGCTGGGTGCGCGACCAGCGGGGTCTCGAGGTCCTCGACCTCGAC
>CAZDAO010000230.1:0-6230 GCA_964503015.1 uncultured Nocardioides sp.
AGGCCGCGGGCGAGACCGTCGGGCGCGACCCCTTCGGCCACGTCAAGATCGACACCATCAACCCGGGTCGCTACTTCGCGAAGCGGTTCTCCGACGCGATCGGCGCGGAGAAGACGATGGTGCAGAAGTCCGGCTACTTCTCTCGCTCCGCGCCCGCCAACGACACCGACCGGGCGCTCATCCGGGAGATGGCGGAGCTCGCCGTGGCCTGCGCGCTCGAGGGCACGCCGGGGGTGATCGGCCACGACGAGGACCGGGGCGACGAGCTGCGCGCGATCGAGTTCGAGCGGATCGCCGGCCACAAGCCGTTCGACGCGACCCAGACCTGGTTCGCCGAGCTGCTGGAGACCATCGGGCAGGCCTGAGCCTGTCAGGCCGCGTCCTGGGGCCCCGCGCGGTGGGTGACCCGCAGCCCCGCGGCAGGCATCAGGCGGGGCAGCGTCTGGAGGTACGCCGCGCTGACGACGGCGATCGCCGTGAGGACCCACCACAGCGTGGTGGCGCCGTGGGCGAGCAGCCAGGTGAAGGCCACCGGCGTGACCGCGCCGCCCACACCCCAGCTGAGCTGGAACAGGCCGAGGTAGCGGCCGCGGAGGTGGTCGGGCGCCGCCTCGGCGGCGGTGGCGCTGAAGACCGGCCCGCCGACGAGCTCCCCGCCGGTGTAGACGGCCGCCGCCACCAGCATGACCGCGACCGCCAGCCACAGCGGCAGCCACCCCGCGGCCACGAACATCAGGTAGCTGATGACGAAGACCAGCTGCGCCAGCCCCATCATCCGGGCGCGCACCTGTCCGGCCATGCGTCGTACGACGAGGCCCTGGCCGAGCCCGACGAGCGCGGTGTTGACGGTGAAGATCGCGCCCACCACCCAGCCGGGGAGGTCGATGGTCTCCGCGACGTAGACGGGCAGGGCGAAGTTGAGCACCATCATCGCCGCGACGAAGCCCAGCTGGCCGAGGACGAGCCGCAGGTAGGGGCCGTCACGGAACACCGCGCCCCAGCCCTCGAGCGGCGCGTCGTCCGCGCGCGCGACCCGGTGGTCCGGCACGTCGATGAGCAGGAAGAACGCGACGACGAAGGTGACGGCGTTGATCACGACGACGGACTGGTAGGCGACGTCGGTGCCGACCTGCAGCGCGATGCCGGCGAGCACGCCGCCGACGGAGTAGCCGAGGTTGCGCACCGCCTGGAGGAAGCCGAACCACAGCTCGCGCTCGCCGGGTGCGGAGATCGCGGTGACGACGTTGCCGAAGGACCCCCAGAACGACTGGCGGCCGATGTTGAGCAGGGTCGTCCAGAGCGCGACCGCGAACAGCGAGTCGGCCCAGAGGTACGCCGCCATGCCCACGGCCTGGACCAGGTTGCCGGCCAGCATCATCCGACGCGGCCCGAAGCGGTCGACGAGGCTGCCGATCACGAACGCGCCCGGCATGGTCAGCAGCGCCGACAGCGACAGCGCCGAGCCGATCTGGACGAGCGACAGGTCGGTCATCGCCAGGAAGTAGAGCAGCGTGATGGGCATGAACAGCCCGCTGCCGACCGTGTCCGCGACGATCGCGGACACGAAGCGGCGGTGCTCGCCCACGTGGGGGAATCCGAGACGGCTCAGCACGTGCTTCACCCTAGGACCGCCGCGGACCCGGCTATGTTTCGGCACATGACGTTCTCCATCGTGGCCCGGTCCGACGACGGCGAGTCCTGGGGCGTGGCCGTCGCCTCCAAGTTCCTCGCGGTGGGGTCGGCCGTGCCCGCCGCCGCGGCCGGCGTGGGGGCCATCGCCACCCAGGCCGACGCCAACCTCGCCTTCAAGTACCTCGCCCTGGCCCACCTCGACGACGGCGCTACCGCCCAGGTGGCGCTCGACCGGCTGGTCGAGGATGACGAGGCGCGCGAGCACCGACAGGTCGGGATCGTCGACTCCGACGGCAACGCCGCCACCTGGACCGGTTCGGAGTGCTTCGCCTGGGCGGGCGGGGTCACCGGCCGCAGCGGCGAGAGGGGCGGCTATGCCGTCCAGGGCAACATCCTCACCGGCCCGGAGGTCGTCGAGGCGATGGAGCGGTCCTGGCACGGGTCCGCCGGCCAGCCGTTCGAGCGGCGCCTGCTCGCCGCGCTCGCGGCCGGTGACGACGCGGGCGGCGACAGCCGTGGCCGGCAGTCCGCGGCCCTGCTCGTCGTGCGGGACGGGGCCGGCTACGGCGGTCACGACGACGTGGCGGTCGACCTGCGCGTCGACGACCACGCCGACCCGGTGACCGAGCTGGCCCGGCTGGTGGACCTCAACGAGCTCTACCTGACCGCCTCGACGCCCGAGGAGCAGGTGCCGATCGACGACGCGCTGATGATGGAGCTCGAGGCGCTCGCCAAGGCCGAGGGCAAGGACAGCTTCCACATGTGGGTGGGCTCGGAGAACTACGAGATGCGCGTCGACTCCGGCGCCCGCCCGGCGTGGATCGACCGGCGGATCCTCGACATCATCCGCGGCGGCGAGGAGCAGCACTCGTGAGCGTCCTGGCGATCGACGCCGGCACCACCGGGGTGACGGCCGTCGTGGTCACCCAGGACGGTCACATCGAGGCGACGGGCTACCAGGAGTTCCGTCAGCACTTCCCCCAGCCGGGCTGGGTGGAGCACTCTCCCGAGGAGATCTGGCAGGCGACCCTCGAGGCGACCCGCGAGGTCCTCGGCAAGGTCGACCGGTCCGCGCTCACCGCGATCGGGATCACCAACCAGCGCGAGACGATCGTGCTCTGGGACCGCGAGACCCTCGGGTCGCCGCGCCGGGCGATCGTGTGGCAGGACCGGCGTACGGCCGACATCTGCGACCGGCTCCGCGACGAGGGCCACGAGGACCGCGTCCGCGAGCTCACGGGACTTCGGCTCGACCCCTACTTCTCCGGCACCAAGCTGACCTGGCTCGCCGAGCAGGAGCCGCACACGTGGGCGCTGGTCGAGTCGGGTCGGTACGCCGTCGGCACCGTCGACTCCTACCTCATCGCCCGGATGACGCGCGGCACCTGGCACGTCACCGACGTGTCCAACGCCTGCCGCACCCTGCTGTTCGACCTGGAGTCGGGCGACTGGTCCGACGAGCTCTGCGAGCTGTTCGGCGTGCCCCGCGACGCGCTGCCCGAGCTGGTGCCCAACTGGGGCGAGGTCGCCCCGAGCGACCCGCAGTCCTTCCTCGGCCTCTCCCTCCCGATCGCCGGCATCGCCGGCGACCAGCAGTCCGCCCTGTTCGGGCAGACCTGCTTCGAGGAGGGCGAGTCCAAGTGCACCTACGGCACCGGCTCGTTCATCCTCACCAACACCGGCTCGTCCGTCCTTCGCAGCGACGCCGGCCTGCTGTCGACGGCGGCGTGGCTCTCCCCCGACGGCGCCATGACGTACGCCCTCGAAGGCTCCATCTTCGTCACCGGTTCCGCGGTCCAGTGGCTGCGCGACGGTCTCCAGATCGTCGGCAGCGCCGCCGAGACCGCCGCGATCGCCTCGACCGTGGAGGACACCGACGGTGTGGTGTTCGTGCCGGCCCTCACCGGGCTCGGCGCCCCGCACTGGGACCCGCACGCGCGCGGCATGATCATCGGCATCACCCGCGGCACCACGCGGGCCCACCTGGTCCGGGCGACGCTGGAGGCGATCGCGTTCGAGGTGCGCGACGTGCTCGAGACGCTGCCCGAGCTCACCACGCTTCGCGTCGACGGCGGTGCGGCGGCCAACGATCTCCTCTGCCAGTTCCAGGCCGACCAGGTCGGCCGGGTGGTCGAGCGCCCCGAGATCGTCGAGACCACGGCCCTCGGAGCGGCGTTCCTGGCGGGCCTCGGCACCGGCGTGTGGTCGTCCACCGACGAGCTGCGCGACACGTGGGCGCTGGACCGCCGCTTCGAGCCCGGCGGCGACCGCGCGGCCCTCGACGCGTCGTACGCCCGCTGGCGCGACGCGGTCGAGCGCGCGAAGGGCTGGGACCAGGTCCGCTAGAGGTTGTCGCGGGCGGCCTTCGCCTCGTCCACCTCGGCCCGGGCCTCGTCGACGGCCTCCTCGGCCTCGGCCTGGGCTGCCTCGGCCTCGCCGAGCTCGTCGTCGACCTCCTCGAGGTCGGCCTCCAGCCCGACGATGCGACTGCGCAGCTCGTCGATCTCGGACTGGATCTGGAGGGTCTTCGCCTGCAGCTTCTCCACCGACCGGCGGGCCGAGCGGTGCTCCTTCTCGGCGTCGGAGAGCACGGCACGCGCGTCCGCGAGCCGCTCGTCGGCGGCCGCGCGTGCCTTGGCGTCGGCGTCGGGGTCGGGTACGACGCGCAGCTGGGGTCGCCCCGACGGCGCCGACTCATCAGGGGCTGGTCGCGCCTTTGCGCTGAACCCCAGGGCCGCGGGCAGCGCCACAGCCCGGCTGAGGTCGAGGTCGCCGAGGCCGGTCGCATCGATGGCGGTGACGAGCATCCCGCTGCGCACCGCCTTGGCGGCGTCGGGCTCGAGCATGGCCGCGGTGAGCGTCGCCTCCACCTGCTCGGCGACCGACTCCGTGACCTTGACCCCCTCCTCGCGCGCCATCCGGCGCGCAGCAGTCGTGACCGAGGCGGTGAGCTGGCGACGCTGCTTGGTGAACTCGCGCAGCTGGGCGGCGTCGAGGTTCTCCTGTGCCTCGCGCAGCGCAGCGCCGACCGCGAGCACCTGGTCGACCTGGTCGGGGTCGCGGCGGACCAGCAGGTTGACCACCCACGCCGCGAGCGAGGACTTGCGCAGGCCCTTGATCGAGCCGGCGAGCTGCTTGTCGGCCTTGTGCTCCTTGACCAGGGCATCGCGCGCAGGTGTGAAGTCGGCCAGCGGCAGGGCGTAGAGCTCGTCGGCGATCTCGAGCAGCGGGTCGGCCATGACGTGATCCTAGGAACCATTGTCGAGGCGGTGCGACCTCGGCCATCCTTGCCCGGTGAGGAGCACGACCCCGCTGGCGCACCGGGGAGTCGCCCGCGACACGCGCGCAGACGCCCGACTGGCCGTGGGCGCCGTCGCAGCGGCCGTCGTCGGATTCGCCGTGCTCGTCGTCCTGCCCTACGCCCTCGCCGGGTCCACCCCGCCGCCGGGCGTCGACGTCCTCTGGCGCGTGGGTGGCCCGCTGGCCGTGGTCCTCGGTCCCGTGACAGTCGGCCTCGCGGCGGTTGCGAGCTCGTGGGCACTGCTGCGCGGCGGACTCGACGTCCCCGCGCGCCGGCTCCACCTCGCGGCGCTCGTCGCCGCGCTCGCGTTCGTGGCCTTCCTCGCCTCCGACGCGGGACGGTCCGTGCTGACCTGGTGGCGGGACTGAGGGGCGCGAAGCTCACACGTCCTGCTCCGTCTCCTCACGCACTCGGCGCGTTCCGCGCGGACCGTCGCCCCATGATCACCGCGCCGTCACCGATGCCCGGACCGAGCACGTGCCATCCCTCCGACGCGTACAGGCGCCTCGCCGGATCGGCGGGGTTCGACGACGTCATGAGGAGCAGGCGGTCGTGGGGGAGGTCATTGAGGAGCACGCGCATGAGTAGCCGGCCGACGCCCGTACGACGAGCGGTCGCCAGCACGCCGATGCTGACGAGCTCGAAGTGGCCGCCCAACCACGCATCGGCGACCTCAGATCCCAACGCACTGTCGGCGTTGTCGGTCCACCACTGGCCGTGCTCACCGGTGTATCCGTACGCGAAGCCGACTAGCGCGTCGCCATCGTAGGCGCGAGCGAGCCGAAAGCCGTCTCGCACGCAATGCCTGTCCCACACAGCCTGACGCCAGGCGACGACGTCGTCGAAGTCGCCGAAGATCGACTGGTAGACGGGCCACACCTCGGCCGCGTCGTGCTCGTCAGCCGAACCGGTCAGGACGAATCGGGTCATGACGCATTTCTACCGGACGCTCGTCACGAGTCTCGCTTGTCTGTCCCCATGGGTTGGGCGAAATGCGAAGGCAACGTGCTGCGGATGCGACACCCCAGTGGCCTGACCGATGAGCCGTGGGACCTGTTCGATCCGGTCTTCACAGCGCCGGACGATCGCGGCCGGCGCCTGATCGCCTGAGCCGCTGCCCACGGCGCAGTGAGTGCGTCAACGCCGGTCCGGACGTGGCTGTGGCCCCGCCATCGTGGTGACTGGCGGGGTGCGGGGCGGGATCATGGTCGGTCGGGTGGCCGGGGCTCTGCGATCGGGCTCGTGCCGGTGTGGTCGCGGAGGTAGTGGTGGCCGTGCGGGCTGGTCCACTCGAACA
>CAZDAO010000231.1:0-487 GCA_964503015.1 uncultured Nocardioides sp.
CTTCGCGTCGCCCAATGCTCCTCGGGTCTCGCGATCGGACAGTTCGCGCAGGATGCGGCGGCAGGCGCTGGGGGAGTCCAGGACGGCGCGGACCTGATCGTCGAGACGTGCCGCTTCCTTGATGAACGTGACGGCGGTGTGGCCGGCTTCTGCAGCTCGTCGCTCCTCGGATGCCAGTCGGCGGCACGCGCTACTGCACCATCGTCGCGGCCGGCCCACCTTGGGGTGGTCCGAGACCTGGAACGGCTTTCCGCACCGGGCGCAGGCCTTGATCATTGGTCGCGCTCCAGAGCGAGTGTCCACTCGACCACGGTGTGGGGATGCCAGCGCAGGTGCTTGCCGACACGGAAGCCCTTCGGACCGTTGCCGGTGTGTCGCCAGGCGTAGAGCGTCTGCTTGGGTACGCCGAGGTAGGCGGCGACGCGAGCGGCGTCCCAGAGGTCCTGAATGTCGAGGTCTGGGTGCATCGCTTGCGGTGCTGGCGGGG
>CAZDAO010000231.1:497-6183 GCA_964503015.1 uncultured Nocardioides sp.
GGTCGTGGTCGACGGTTGCGCCTCACTTGCCGAACTTCGCTTGGCCGCCTTGCTGGCCCCAGACTAGTGCGGCTGGTCAGGCTCCGGGTTGTCCGTGGATGGAGTTTCCTCGTCCCAGAGGCCCGGTTGCTCTCGCCCGTTTCTGTCGCCGTTCATCCTCTTCGGTCTCCCTTGCGCTGTCGTCCAACGTTCGTCGTCAGTCACCAAAGGCGCAGTGGAGGGGCGCAGCGATCAATCTGTCCGACTACAACGTCGATCCGGCGAGGAGCGCGTCGCTGTCTGCGCAGGGGACGCGATTTCGCCGGACGAAATCGAACCGAGAATGCAAGAGGTGTGAAGCACTGCGACTTCGTCGCTGCACCGGGGGATGAGAATCGTGGGTGCGTCCGCTCGGCGATGTCGGCACACATTGGTCCGGGCGAGCCCCTGGAGGGTGCACGGCACGAGGCTCTCGGTCGTCGGTGGGTTTGCTGCGAGAACGTGGCCCTGTGTCTTAAGAGAGAGCCCTCCGGGGTTGCCGGCACGGCCGCGACCGGTTGACGAGGACGGCACGCGCTGAAAGGGCTGTGGAGTCGTGCCCGAGCTTTCCTTGGCGGGCGACGGAGGTCAGATGCCCCAGCCGCGGCTAGCCCATCGCGTTCGATCGGCTGACACTCCGGAGGACGATCGCTGCGGCGGCGCACGCGAACGCCCCAGCCGTGATCGTCCACCTGGGATCGAGCCGCCGATCAGACCGACGATCGCACCGCCGATGGGAGTGCTGCCCAGGAAGCAGAGCGACCAGATCGACATCACGCGACCGCGGAGCGCATCGTCGCATCTTCGCTGGCTCGCTGGCTCGTTGCGTTGCTCGTGGAAAGGGAGGCAGACCTGCTGGCACCGACGCCGACCATCGTGACCAAGGCGAGCTCCGCCGTCGGCGCCCCTGCTCGTGCGCTCGGCGCGGGCCTCGCCCGCGGAGCGCGGGCTGTGCCGTCGCCGCGATCATGACGATCGGCGCCACGCTTGCCATCGCAGAGCTCGGCAAGACCGTCCTGAACCGGCCCTCGTGGATCGGCACCGCCGCCAACAGTCTCCCCAGCGGGCACGTCGCAGCAGTGGTCGCGCTCGCAGCAGGAGCGGTCATCGCCGCCCCAGGAGCGCTCAAGCACCTCGTTGCGACAGCGGGCGCAGCGGCCGTGCTTCTGACGGGATTGGCGACGATGGCCGAGAAGTGGCACCGGCCGAGCGACGTACTGGCCGCTTCGCTCGTAGCCGTGGCGGTCGCGGGACTGACCTGGCGTTGGCACGACGGCTCTTCGGCGGCTGCATGATCACCATGGTGAGTCCCGGTGCGCGCAGGTTGCGCTGGGTCGCCCCGGGTGGCATGAGAACGCAGAGGGCACCCGCGACGCGGCCCGTCACCGCTGGGCGTCGACCGATCCTTGGTGAAGCATCAGCGCTCGTCGAGCGGACGAGACGTGGTGACGCATGGCGGCACGCGCAGCATCCACGTTGTTCGTCTCGATCGCCGTGAGGATCGCGAGGTGCTCTCCCAGCGAGTCGGGGCGCGGATGGGAGCGGGTCTGGTCGCGGAACTGGCGCATGAGCAACGGGTAGACCAGCTGGTCGACGAAGCCGGCCAGGATCGGCTGCCGCGCGCATTCCCGGATGTGCTGGTGGAACCGGCGGTTCAGCTTCGAGTACGTGGCGGCGTCGCCGGCGTACTCGGCCGTGCCCATCTCCTCCCAGATGGAGCGGAGCGCACCGACTTCGTCGTCGGTGGCCACTGCCGCGCACTTGGCAGCCAGTGCCGACTCCAGGATCTCGCGCGCCTCGAGGATGCTCAACGCCTCCTCGACCGTGAAGATGCGGGTACGCACCCCTCGGTTCGGTTCGCGGACGAGGTAGCCCTCCTGCGCCAGGCGGACGATAACCGACCGGACGGTGCCCCGCGACACGTCGAGGAGCCGCGTGAGCTCAGCCTCCGTCAGCCTGGCGTTGGGAGCGAAGTGTCCTGCGATGATCAGGCTACGCAGGTTCTGGTAGGCCTGCGCGGACTGGCCGGGTGTGCCGCCGTCGACCACGGGAGCGTCTGCACTCACGAAGTGACTACTTCAGCCCGTACAGGCGCTGGCTGGTACCACCCATGATCGTGGACCGGTCGGCAGGGGCAAGCGGCGCGAGCACGTGCTGTGCCAGTCGCACCAGGTCGGTGAGGCCCTGCTCGGCTGCGGGACAGTTCGACCCCCAGGCGATGCGGTGCGAGCCGTAGCGGTCGATCAGAGGCTCGAGGAACTCGGCCGCAGCGTCTGTTCCGATCTCCTCCAGTCCTTCGAGGGTGCGGTGGGTGAGCTTGAGGTGCAGCCCGGGCGCGTCGGCGAACGAGGTGACCAGTGCTGCAGCCTCGGCGGGTGAGCTCCGCACGTCGGGGTACCCGCAGTGGTCGAGGAGGATGGTGGCGTCGGGGTGGCTGCTCAGGAGCTGTTCGATCGCTGACCGGGTGTCGTCCCCGAGTCGCAGCTGAAGACAGACGGGAACCCCCGTGTCAGCCGCCGCTGACCAGAACTCGTCGGCCGCCCGGTCGATGAACCACAGGCCCTGTTCGGCGACGGTGCTGCCCGTGGTGAAGAGCCGTACGCCTGCCAGCCCCGCCGCGACCTCCTTGGCGAGCCGCTCCGGTGCGCCCGGCGCAAGCGGATCGAAGGTCCCCACGGCGACGAACCGGTCCGGCCACCGTTGGGCGGAGTCGAGGACGTAGTTGTTGTCGTAGCCGTAGCAGGTCGTGGCCTGGACGAGGACTGCCTGGGACACGCCGGCCCGGTCCATCAGCGAGATCATGTCCTCGGCGGTCACCGGCCGGGAGCTCGCCCACGCCGACTGCTTGCCCCCGATGGGCGAGCGGGGATAGAGGTCGGTGTCCGGCGAGATGATGTGGCAGTGGCTGTCGACGATGTCCACGGTGGGTCCTTCTTCTCGTGTCTTGGTGATGGGTCTGGTCAGTTGTCGGGGTAGTCACCGGGCGCGAAGAGAGCAGCTCCCGGGTCGGTGTCGATGAGCCCTTGGTGCCGGCTGAAGCGCTGGAGGGCCTCGATGCTGCTGCGGTTCGAGTCGATGCCGTAGGGGATCGGGTCGGAGCCGATCAAGGCGCGTTGCCTGGCCAGGCGAGGCAGGGAGGTGAAGTCCGGGTCGACGGCGAGAGACGCGCGCTTGCTCTCCGCGAAGGCGGCGTAGAGCTTGGAGGGGAGGTCCGGGTCCTTCTCGACGAGCGCGGAGCGCACGACGATCACGCTGTGGAGCGGGTAGATCCCGGTCCGGAGGTAGTAGTCGCGCTCCAGGACGTCGCTCTGGCCGAACAGTGGATAGGTGGTGGCGGGACCCGCGTCCGCGGACTCCCAACCGTTGACGGGGTTGCCCGCCCTCTCGGTCCCGGCGTTCCCGGTGAAGGCCGCGTCGGAGATCGACGCGGCCAGCAGCTCTCCGAGGGAGCGGTCGCTCGTGACCCGTTCGACGTTCGCCGGTGACCTGCCCTCGACGTGGTCGTCGTCATCCACGACCCAGGTGACCTGGCCGAGGTCGACGCCGTACTCCTCCTCCAACGCCCCGCGGGCCCACACGCCGGTGCTGACGGAGTAGGCGCGCACACCCACACGACGCCCCTCGAGGTCCCGCGGCACTTCGATCTTCGAGGACGGCGAGCACTGGATGTCGCCATGGTGGAAGCGCCTGTTGAGGAAGACGGGGATCGCGACGAGCGGCACGCCAGCCTCTCGTGCCATCAGGTACGACACCGGCGCGAGCTCGCAGACGTCGAACTCGAGATCACGGATCATCCGTCGGTACGCAGCGATGATCGGGCGCACCTCGACCGGCTTGACGACGTAGCCGGGGATCTCCACCCGGCCGTCCTCCACGGCCGCGCTGTGTGCGTACGAGCCCAGGGCGAGGGTCAGCGACTCCACGAGTACTCCTTAGGTTGTAGAACAATCTGTGGAACCATAACACTCGGCTTGGATGTGCGGAACCCTCCGCTTCTGGGGCGACCCGGGCGGCTCGGCAGCCGCGATTGAGCGTGGCGACCGCCCGTGGAGCGTGAAATCCGGCGACTTTGTGTGGCGCTCTTCACAAGACGCGAATCCGGTGATAGCGTCCCGGCGCATCCCAAGATTGTTCTACAAAACGTTCAGGAGAACCCGTTGATCACCATCGCGGAGCATGTGCCCGTACCCCACCCGCCCGAGGTCGTGTGGGCGGTCATCTCCGACCCCGAGGCCGTCGTCTCCTGCATCGAGGGGTCCGAGCTCGGAGCAGAGCACGAGGACGGCACGTTCGACGCCAAGCTCGCGGTCAAGTTCGCCGCGATCAGGGTGGCCTTCGCCGCGCGGGTCGGCCTCGATCTCGACGAGACCGAGCACGTGGGCCGTCTGGAGGCCCGGGGCGCAGACAGCCGGGGATCGACGCGGGTGCAGGGGAACGCGACCTTCACCGTCCTCCCCGCGCCCCAGGGCTCCGAGGTCGTGATCGACGGGATCATCGAGCTGAACGGTCAGCTCGCCGGCCTGGTGACCACCGGCGCTGCGGTCGTGGTCGACCGGATGACGCGACAGTTCGCAGCCCAGCTCGCCGTGGCGTGCGCCGAGCGTGACCCAGCGGGTGCAGAGGCACCGGCCGACATCGCCGCCGCCGTTCCCGCCGGAGACCCGAGCGCCGGACCGAGCCAGTCCCCGACGTACGCCGGCGGAGCTGGCTGGTGGAACCGCCTAGCTGCCTGGTGGAGGTCGCGCCGGACGTCCCGGGAGACCCAGCGACAGGGAAGGAAGGCTCGCGCATGACCCGCCTGAACCGCATCATCGACCTCCTCGAGAGGGGGGAGACGGTCCTCGGCGGCTTTCTCGCCCCGGAGCCGGCTGCGGCCGTCGCTGCCCGCAACGTGGGCTACGACGCCGTGATCTTCGAGGCCGAGCACAAGCCGTGGGACGCGCCGGTCATGAAGGACGCCTTCCAGTACCTGCTCGACCGCCGTCAGGTGTTCGAGGCCGACACCCTCGCCCCCTCCGCGACACCGCTCGTCCGCATCCCTGCCAATGGCGGCGAGCGTTCACAGTGGCACGCCAAGCAGGCTCTCGACCTCGGTGCCTTCGGTGTCATCTGGCCCCACGTCGACACTGTCGAGGACGCGCGCAACGCGGTATCGGCGTGCCGCTACCCCCGCCTGGGGCGGCCGGCCGAAGAACCCGCCGGCCTTCGCGGCGACAGCCCTGCCTGGGCCGCCCGCTACTGGGGCATCCCGGCCACCGAGTACTACCAGCGCGCCGACGTGTGGCCCCTGAACCCGGACGGCGAGATCCTCGTCGGCCTCATGATCGAGAGCGTCGAGGCGATCGAGAACCTGGACGCGATGCTCGACCAGGTCCCCGGCATCGGCCTGGTCCTGATCGGCGAGGGCGACCTGAGCCAGGAGCTCGGCTTCCCGCGCCACTACGAGCACCCCGTCGTCATGGAGCACAAGGCCCGGGTCCTCGAGGTGTGCGCCGCCCACGGCGTCCCCGTCGGGCACCCCCACGTGACGGAGAAGAACGTGGAGCAGGCGCTGCACGAGGGTTATCGGCTGCTCCTCAGCGCCCCCGTCGTCAGTCACCCCGGCCTGGATCGCGGCCGCGCACTTGCAGGGCGCTGAACCTCCGCCCACACAGACATCCCAGGAGAC
>CAZDAO010000232.1:0-2495 GCA_964503015.1 uncultured Nocardioides sp.
GTGGACGCAGCGCCCGCGGACGGGCGGGATAGAACTGCTCGTCGAAGTTGATCTCAGCAGCGGGCGTGCCGGGCGGATCGAATTCGCCGCCCTGCCCCTCGCCGGATGGGTTCGGCGTCGAAGTCGCAGTCATTCGGTGTCCTTCGTCAGGGTGTCAGTTCTCGTCGGTAACGGTGGTTTTCAAGTCTGCGCTGCGTCGCGTTCGGGCCCCACATGGGGTCATTTGCAGCGCGGACCGATAAGTCCCCGTCGGCAGTTGAGGCCGACGTCGTGCTCCGCGTCAGTGTGGCCGGACGGAGAGTGGTCGGAGGTCGACGGACAGGCCGTGGACGAGCGGTTTGATCGTCACTGCTGTCAGTTGTGCAACAACAGCATCGGCCGCATGAAGGGTTGAGGGGTCGTGCGAGGTGGCGACGCCCAGAGTCATTGCGCCGGCCGCGCGTCCGGCCTCGATTCCAACGGGCGCGTCTTCGATGACGAGGCAGCGTTGCACGTCCGCGCCGAGCGCGCGAGCGGCCTTCACGTATCCGTCCGGGTGGGGCTTGCCCTCAGTGACGTCGCCTGCCGCGATGAGGACTTCCGGCACCGGGAGGCCTGCTGCTGTGAGGCGCGCCCGCATCAACTGCTGCGATCCCGAGGTCACTGCCGCCCAGCATCCTGCGGGCAGTCCCGACAGCAGAGACTGTGCACCCGGAAGGGCGACCACGTCTTCTAGGTCGGCCAGCTCGAGCGCTTCCATTTCGGCGACGGCGGCTTCTTGCTGATCCTCGGGCACGAAGTCAGCGATTGTGTCCTCCGAGCGCCTTCCGTGACATACGGCGAGGATCTCTGCGACGTCGAGTCCGTGACGAGATGCCCACGCCGCCCAAGTTCGCTCGACCGCCGGCGTCGAGTCGACGAGGGTGCCGTCAATGTCGAAGAGCACTGCATCCACGTTCAAGTTCACTGCATCACGCTACCGATCCCGCCGGCTGCTGCCGCGCGTCTGTCTGGCTAGTTCCGGGTCTTGTCGTGCAACGTTCGGGCCTTCGGTCCCTTCGGGCCGGGGGTATGCCGACGGCGGTTTCGGCTCGGAGGCGGCGCGCCGCTCACCTCGCGCATACGCGGCAAGGCCGACCCCGGCTGCGGCTGCGGCGACAGCGACGAGGAGAGCCGCGCGAAGGCCGGTATGCTCAGCCAAGAACCCCAATAACGGAGGCCCGCCGAGAAAGGCGGCGTAGCCGATGGAACTGACGACGGAGACCCTGGCGGCGGCTCGTTCCTCGTCGCCACCGACCGCCGTGATCCCGAGCGGGAAGCCCAAGGACGCCCCCAGGCCCCACGCTGCTGCACCCGCCATCGCGACGGCTGGGTGCTGGCCGACGGCGATCACCACGGCGCCGATCCCGACAAGGATGGCCGTGGATCGCAACACGAAGATCGTCCCGAACTTGTCGGCGACCGAACCGCCGAGGAACCTGCCAGCCGTCATGGCGGTTACGAAGCATGCAAATGCGGCGGCGCCAACAGCCTCCGGCTGGTCGTACGCATCCACGACCGTGAGGGCGATCCAATCGTTGGCAATGCCCTCGGACAGCGCAAATGCGAGGACGAGCAAGCCAATCATCAGCGTGCGACGCTCTCGCCACGCATCCACCGTTCTTGGGGCGCCGCTTGCGGGGCGAGCGCTGGGCCGCACGAGGCGGAACCGTGTCACGCAGATGGGTACGAGCAGGACGACCAGCGCCAAGGTGAATAGCAGCTGTATCTCGACGGGCACGTCCATTGCTGCGGCGGTAGCGCCGAGCGCGGCCCCGATGATGGTTCCCAGGCTGAATCCACCGTGCAGTTTGGACATCACCGACCTGTTGAGGCACCGTTCCACGGCTGCTGCTTCTACGTTCATGGCGACGTCCCATGTGCTGGTGCCCACGCCGTACAGGAACATCCCTGCAGCAGCCACCGACCATGATGCGGCTGGCAGCGATGCGGCCATGCCAAGGAGTCCAAGGCTCAGGGCACCCGCGCCAACCGTCAGGGTCGCCGCAGTGCCCCATCTCGTGATTGCCGCGCCAGTCAAGGGCAGCGCAACCACAGTTCCGGTGGAGAGTGCGAGCAGCAGCGCACCCAAGCTTGCGGGCGTCATGTCGAGGCTGTCCTTGATCGCCGGCAGGCGCGACGCCCAAGACGCATATGCAACACCGTTGAGCATGAACGCCAGAGCGACCGCCCTCTTTAGGGTCTCTACCTGCAACGGAGGCTCCTTTTAGGCGATCGCTGATGCATGAGGTGCGCCCAGTGCTGGCCGGGGGAGGCCTGCCAATTGGTTTCCCATCACCGGCCCACAGCACTTCACGCCCGAGTGGCGCTGCCTCTATCCGCCACAGGCCCCAAGGCCGCCGCGACGGGCCGTAGCCACAGGCACCGACCCCCGCCCCGCCGACGTCCGCTGCCACGAAGTCCGTCGGCAGCGGACGCCGACCCAGGGGGTTAGGCCGACCCGACCAGTCCTCGGG
>CAZDAO010000232.1:2595-6165 GCA_964503015.1 uncultured Nocardioides sp.
CCGTCGGCAGCGGACGCCGACCCAGGGGGTTAGGCCGACCCGACCAGTCCTCGGGCCTGGTGTCCGCGAACAAGCCTCGCGATCGCGATCGCGTAAGCCGCCACACGGAACGACACGCTGTGCTTGTCGGAGAAGTCGGCCACCGCACCAGCGATGTCAGTCATCCGCTGCCGCAGCTTGGCGTCGACCTCATCGGCCTGCCACTGCGTGCCCGACAAGTTCTGTGACCACTCGAAGTAGCTCACGGTCACTCCACCGGCGTTCGCCAGAACGTCAGGAACGACGCGGACGCCTCGAGCGTCGAGGACTGCGTCGGCCTTGGGGCTGAGCGGGCCGTTGGCCAGTTCGAGTACCCATGCGGCTCGCACACTGTCAACGTTGTGGCTGTCGATGACGTTCTCCATCGACGCGGGCACCAGCACGTCAACCTCAGCCGCGAGCACCTCCTCGGAGGAGCATGCCCGCGCGCCCGCGAATCCGGTCACACTGCCCGTACGGGCCTTGTGGTCGAGTAGTGCCGGAACGTCGAGGCCGTCGAGGTTCTCCACTGCGGCCCGTGAGTCCGCTACAGCAACGACTCGGTAGCCGGCATCGTGGAGTCGGGCCGCGATCACGCCGCCTGCGTTGCCGAATCCGTGCACTGCAGCAGTTGGCCTCTCCGGGTTCTCACCGGACCGGCGCCACAATTCATCGAGAGCGTAGAAGCCACCATCGGCGGTCGCCGTACCGCGGCCCTTGATGCCCCCGACGTCGAGCGGCTTGCCGGTGACGACTCCCGGCGCCTTCGTGGCCTTGCGCGTCTCGTACTCATCCATGATCCACGTCATCACCTGCGGCGTGGTGTACACGTCGGGCGCTGGGATGTCGCGGTCAGGCCCGATGAAGTCACCAAGGGCGCGCGCGTAGCCACGTGCCAGCCGCTCGAGTTCAGCGGCCGAAAGGTCGCTCGGATCGACGGTCACGCCGCCCTTGCCACCGCCGAACGGCAGTCCGAGGAGTGAGCACTTGATCGTCATCCAGAAGGCCAACGCGGTGACCTCGTCAAGTGTGACTGACGGGTGGAACCTGAGGCCACCCTTGGTGGGGCCGAGGGTGTCGGAGTAACGCACCCGGTGTCCGCGAACGAAGTCTATGCGGCCGTTGTCACGTGCAAGTGGGATGGTGACGCTCAGTGACGCAGCCGGGGTGAGAAGAGCGCGGTAGTCGCGCTCCTCAATGCCGAGGACGTGTGCCGCTTCCTCGACGGTGCCGAGTGCGTCGTTGAAGATCTCGCTCACTGAATGTGCTCCAAATGTGGGTTGAGGACGTGTTGTGCAAGGGAAAGACGGGTCACTCCATGACCATCCCGCCGGTGACATTGATCGCCTGGCCAGTCATGTCCTCGGCTTCGTGGGAGGCGAGGAACGCGGTCACGTTCGCGATCGAGTCAGCCGACTGCATGCGACGCAGCGGGATCTTGGCGACCATCTCAGCCTTGACCTCTTCGGGGCGCTGCCCCGTGATCGCGGCCCGCTTCTCGTAGTGCTCAAGAATCATGTCCGTCTCGATGAATCCCGGGCACACAGCATTGACTCGGATGTCAGGTGCCAGTTCGAGAGCCATCGACTTGGTGAGACCAATGACCGCCGACTTCGACGATGCGTAGTGAACGAGGAACCCCTCACCGCGCTTGCCGGCTTGCGACGCGATGTTTACAACGTTGGCTCCCTTGATGCCTCGCATCAGCGGCAGCATGGCTCGCACTGCGAGGAAGGTGCCGGTGTAGTTCACACCGATGACCTCGTTCCATTCGGCCAGGCTGATGTCTTCGATCCGGTTCCTCTTGGCGATGCCGGCGTTGTTGACCAGCACGTCGACATGGCCGAACAGGTCCTTGGCGTGGGAGGCGAGAGCGGCCATGTCCTCCTCGGAGTCGACACTGCCTTCGAAGGACTCCACCTGGGTGCCGTACTTGCTACTCAGTGCCGCTGCCGCGTCACGACTGTTGCCACCTCGGCCGGTAATGATGAGAGACGCGCCGTCCTCAACGAACCGCTCGGCTACCGACAGCCCGATACCGCGGCTGCCGCCGGTAATGACGATGTTACGACCTTCGAATCGAGTCATGCTCGACCTCCTTGATGCGTTCTTTGCGACGGTCCCGCAGGTGCCGTCGGGGCTGGTTCAGGACAGGACAGCTCGCAGCGAGTCCCGCGCCGCTTCCAGGCTGAGATCGATGTCAGCCTCGGTGTGCGCGAGCGTGATGTGGTTGCGACCCGAACCCTCAGGCATTTCGAGGATGCCGCGGTGGATCAGCTCGCGGCGGTACCGCACCTGAAGCGCCGGGTCGTTGCGTAGGACGTCTTCGTAGCTGCGGAACGGACCAGGGGCGAAGTTCAGACAGTAGATGGACCCGTAGCCACTGACGTACGCCTCGATGCCAGCCTCGTCGACGATCTGCTCGAGGCCCGTGCGCATACGGTCGCCGAGCGCAAAGAGGCGCTCGTGCTCGCTCGGGTCGGAGATGACGTCAAGTACTGCCAGCGACGCTGCCGCAACCATGGTTCCACCGTTGTAGGTGCCACCGAAGAAGACATCACCGTTCGGGTGCGAGTTGAACCGCTCCATGTACTCCCGCTTCCCGACGACAGCAGCGATCGCGTAGCCGTTGCCCATGGCCTTGCCGATGGCTGTCAGGTCCGGCGTGACGCCGGCAATGGACTGGTAGCCGCCGGGAGCGTGCCGAAACCCAGTGATGACCTCATCGAAGATCAGGAGCGCACCGAACTCATCCGCCAGGTCTCGAAGCCCCTGCAGGAAACCCGGTGCGGGAAGGATGGACGGGGAGTTGTGCGCGACCGGCTCCACGATGATGGCCGCAACACCATCATTGGTGTTCTCGAGCGTGGAACGTACGTCGTCGAGGTCGTTGAAGCGGCACACGAGCGTCTCGGCGACGGCCGCCTGAAGGGCTCCAGCAGTGTGCGGATCAGGGCGGCCCAGGTTCTCGGCCTTGCTCTGGTTGTTCATCAGCACGTAGTCGTGCGACCCGTGGTAGCAGCCTTGGAACTTGATGATCTTGGAGCGACCGGTCACTCCGCGGGCGAGGCGGATCGCGTTGAAGTTCGCCTCAGTGCCTGTGGTGCACAGCTGAACGAGTTCGGCCGAGGGGATGAGGCCGACGATCCGCTCAGAGAGCTGGACCTCTGCTTCAGTGACGCCGATGCCGAACAGCAGCCCGCTTTCGGCCTCCTTCGCGGCGCGGAGGTTGACGCGCTGGTCGGCGTGCCCGACGAAGATCGCGCCGTAGGCACAGTGGTAATCCACGTACCGCTTGCCCTCCACGTCGTAGACGTAGGCGCCTTCGCCGCGTGCCGGCACAAGCGGGGGCGTGATCTTGCGGCGGCAGCTGTTGACGCCTCCGGGGATCACCCGCATTGCTCGGTCGTACATCTTCTCGGTGCTTGACATCTCCGAAACTCCTTGGGTGAAGGTGGTGCGCTACTTGCTGACGCCCATCGTTAGGCCTTGAACGATCCGCCTCTGGAAGATCAGGTAGACGACGATCGCGGGAACCGCGCTGATGAGGGA
>CAZDAO010000233.1:0-6128 GCA_964503015.1 uncultured Nocardioides sp.
CCCGTGCGCACCTCGCCGAGCCGCGACGTCTCCGGCGGCCCCTCGAGGGTGCCGAGCACGCCGCACTCCACCTCGCGCGCGCCCTCCATCGACTGCTCGACCAGCGCCTTGGGGTCGTGACGGAACGCCTCCTCCAGCGCCTCCGCGACCTCGGACCCGTCGTGGATCTTGCTGATGCCCATGCTCGACCCGGCGCGCGCGGGCTTGGCGAACGACGGGAAACCGAGCTCCTCGACGCGGGCCCGCACGCCGACGGGGTCCTGCTCGAGCTCGGTGCGGGTGACCACGATCCCGGGCGTCACCGGCAGGCCGGCCGACCGGAGGACGACCTTCATGTAGGCCTTGTCCATCCCGATGGCCGACGCCAGCACACCGGACCCGACGTAGCGGACGCCCGCCATCTCGAGCATCCCCTGCAGCGTCCCGTCCTCGCCCCACGGGCCGTGCAGCAGCGGGAACACCACGTCGACCTCGCCGATCATCGAGGGGACGCTCGACGGTTCGGTGACCACCAGGTCGGTGCCCGCCGCAGCGCCCATCAGGGCGACCGGCGAGCGGTCGGCGTCGACGACGGGGAGCTCGCTGCCGCGGATGGCCAGTCGAGTGGGCTCATCGGCCTCCAGCACCCACCGGCCGTCGGTCGCGATCCCGACGGGCACGACGTCGTACTGATCGCGGTCGATCGCGGCCAGCACGCTGCCCGCCGTGACGCACGAGATGCCGTGCTCGGAGGACCGACCACCGAAGACGACGGCGACGCGCGGCTTGCGGGCTGCGGGGCCGGGGGACGAGTCAGGGGAGGTGTCGTTCATCGGCTCGACCCTATCCACCTACGCTGGCGCGCATGGCTGCAGACTCTCCGCTCAGGCCCGCGACGCTGGCACTCTCCACTCTGGCCGTGACGGCCGGTCGCCCGGAGAAGACGCCCGACGCCCCGCTCAACGTGCCGATCACGATGGCGGCGACCTACGTCGCGGGCGGGGACGTGGAGTACGGCCGCTACGGCAACCCGACGTGGACCGCGCTCGAGGACGCCCTCGGTGCGCTCGAGGGCGGCCGCTGCCTGACGTTCGCCTCGGGGCTCGCGGCTGCCGCCACCGTCCTCGACCTGGTCGGCGCGGACGGCAAGGTCGTCGTACCTCGGCATGCCTACACCGGCACGATCATGCAGCTGGCCGACCTCGAGGCGCGAGGCCGGCTGCGGGCGGAGATGGTCGACATCACTGACACCGACGCGGTCGTCGCGGCGTGCGCCGACGCCGCGCTGGTCTGGCTCGAGTCGCCGACCAACCCCGCCCTCGAGGTCGCGGACATCGCGACGATCACGGCGGCGGCCCACGAGGCGGGCGCCTACGTCGCGGTGGACAACACCTTCGCCACTCCCCTGCTGCAGCGCCCGCTCGAGGACGACGTCGACCTCGTCGTCCACTCCGCGACCAAGTACCTCGCCGGCCACTCCGACGTGCAGATGGGGGCGATCGTCACGCGCGACGAGGAGCTGTACGGCGTGCTGAAGGGCCGTCGCGACCTCATCGGGGCGATCCCCGGGCCCTTCGAGGCGTGGCTGACGCTGCGCGGGCTGCGCACGCTCCACCTGCGCGTCGAGCGGGCGCAGGCCAACGCCCAGGAGCTCGTACGCCGCCTCGGCGAGCACCCCGCGCTGTCGGAGGTCCGCTACCCCGGCTTCGGGGGCATCGTCAGCATCGTGCTCGCCCAGGGTGAGATGGCCGCCGACCTGCTCGGCCGCAAGACGCGGCTGTGGGTGCACGCCACCTCGCTCGGCGGGGTCGAGTCGACGCTCGAGCGCCGACGCCGCTGGAAGGCCGAGGCCGCCACCATCCCCGACGGCCTGGTCCGGCTCTCGGTCGGCGTCGAGGACGTCGAGGACCTCTGGGACGACCTCCGCACCGCCCTCGACGGCTGCGTGGGATAGCCAGGGGCGTTCGCCGTCGCCTGACGGGGAGGAAGTGCCCGGTCAGCACGTGGGACGGGGAGGAAGTGCCCGGTCAGCCCGTGGGACGGGGAGGAAGTGCCCGGTCAGCGCCTCGGCCGACATGCTCGGCGCCCCACGTCGTCTGGACTGAAGAGCGAGCGAGCGCAGGCGAGCGCAGCGAGGCAGCTCGGGAGCGAGGAGGGAAGACGACGTTCTCCGGGGCGCCGAGCACGCGCGAGCGCAGCGAGCGCCAAACGATCAGTGCAGCTCGGGCTTGGTGTCCCTCGCGATGAAGGAGTTCATCATGTCCTGGGCGGTCATCCGGCCGTCGACGACGGCGTCGACCGCCTCGGCGATGGGCGCGTCGACGCCGGTCCGGCGGGCGAGCTCGAGGAGGGACTTGCAGGACTTCGCGCCCTCGGCGACCTGCCGGGTGGAGGCGTAGATCTCCTGGGTCGTCATGCCCTGCCCGAGGCGCTCGCCGAAGGTGCGGTTGCGCGAGAGCGGCGAGGAGCAGGTGGCGACCAGGTCGCCGACGCCCGCCAGACCCATCAGGGTGAGTGGGTTCGCGCCCTGCGCGGTGGCCAGGCGGGCGGTCTCGGCGAGGCCCCGGGTGATCACCGAGGCGGTGGTGTTGTCACCGAGGACGAGATGACGCGCCCGCCGGCGCGGCGCGCGCCGACGACGTTCTTGTAGGCGCCGCCGATCTCGCAGCCGAGCACGTCGACCGAGGTGTAGGGCCGCCACGACGGGCCGTGCGTGATCGCCTGGATCTGCTTGGCGCGCTCCTCGTCGGTGCACGCGACGACCGAGGCGGCGGGCTCGCGCCGCGCGATCTCGCGCGCCAGGTTGGGGCCGCTGACGACGGCGATCCGCCCGGGGTCCGCTCCGGTGACCTCGTGGATCACCTCGCTCATCCGCATCAGCGTGCCGAGCTCGACGCCCTTCATCAGGGACACGAGGGTCGCCTGCGGCGGCAGGATCGGCGCCCAGTGGGTGAGGTTCTCGCGCAGGCTCTGCGACGGGACGGTCAGCACGACGACGTCCGCGTCGTGGGCGACCTGCTCGGGGTCGGACGATGCGGTGATGGAGGGTGGCAGCTCGATCCCGGGGAGGTAGTCGGTGTTCTCCCGGCGTTCGTTGATCGCCTCGACGACCTCGTCACGCCGCGCCCACAGCCTCACGTCGTTGCCCGCGTCGGCGAGGACCAGCGAGAACGCGGTGCCCCACGAGCCCGCGCTGAACACTGCGATCTTCGTCATCGGTCGCGCTTCCTCCTGCTTCGCCGACGCGCCCGCTCGGCGTCGTCGTGGGGGTTCCCGGTCTCTCGTACGCCGTGCTGCCGCGGGTCGAAGCGCTCGGCCGGCGCGGTGTCGCCGCGCAGGTCCTCGACGATCCCGGTGATGGCCGCCATGATGCGCTCGGTCGCGCGGGCGGTGGCCTCGGCCGTGTGCGGTCCGGCGACGAGGTCGTCGAGCGGCACGGGGTCACCGGCCTTCATGACGATGTTCTTGCGCGGCACCAGGTGCGGCGTCCTGGTGTAGGGCGGCAGCACTTGGTGCGCACCCCACTGGCCGACCGGGATGACCGGGCAGCCGGTGGCGAGCGCGATCCGGGCGGCGCCCGTCTTGCCCTTCATCGGCCAGAGGTCCGGGTCGCGCGTCAAGGTGCCCTCGGGGTAGACGATGATGCACTCGCCCTCGCCGATCGCGCGCACCGCGGCGTCGTAGGCCCCGATCGCGTTGCGACTCAACCGCTCGACCGGGATCTGGCCCGCGGCCTTCAGGAAGCCGCCGAGGTACTTGTTCTTGAACAACCCGGACTTCGCGAGGTAGCGCGGCAGCCGGCCGTGGTCGTAGACGAAGTGGGCGGACAGCAGCGGGTCGACGTGCGAGATGTGGTTGATCGCGATGATGCAGCCGCCGGTCGCGGGGATCTTCTCGCCGTCGATCCAGGTGCGCGAGGTGGCGGTGAGCAACGTCGGCTTGAGGATCGACGCCGCGACCGTGAAGGCCCAGCCACGCTTCCGCTCCAGCTTCCTGACGCGCACGCGTCACCTCTCCCGTTGCTCGTGCCGGCCGGCTCCCGCGGCCCCGGACGCTCCCTGCGTCGCGAGCAGGCTACTCGCTCCCTCCGGCCCGGGGACCGCAGCGGCACACTGGTCTCGGATGGGAGGATCCGTGGTGATGTCCAGCCCCCAGACCCCCGCCGCCGACCGCGCACCCTGCGTGCTCGTCGTACCCGTCAAGCCCCCCGCGTTCGGCAAGTCACGGCTCGGCGGCTCCGACGGCGGAATGCCCGACGAGCAGCGTCGCGAGCTCGCGCAGGCCTTCGCCCTCGACACCGTCGACGCCGCGCGGACCACGCCCGGTGTCGAGGCCGTCCTCGTGGTCACCGACGACTTCCGGCTGGCCGCGACGGTGCGCGACCTCGGCTGCGAGGTGATGCCCGACGGAACGAGCGAGGACCTCAACGCGACGCTGGTCCAAGGCGCCGCCGAGGCCGCCCGCCGCTGGCCGTACGCCGTCCCGGTCGCGCTGTGCGCCGACCTGCCGGCGTTGCGGCCCGACGAGCTGGCCGGGGTGCTGGCGGAGGTCGTCGACCTGGCGGCGCTCGGCCGGTCGGCGTTCGTGCGCGACCGGGCCGGCGTCGGGACGACGCTCTACGCCGCGCCTGCGGACCGGTTCGACCCGAGCTTCGGGTCCGACTCCGCAGCCCGGCACGTCGCCGGCGGCGCGACCGAGGTCGGGGCCCAGGCGATGAGCGTGCGCACCGACGTGGACGACTTCGCCGACCTGGGTGCGGCGCTCGTCGCGGGAGTGGGACCGCACACGGCCCGGGCAAGCGGAAGGCGGGCCACCCCTCAGGGATGACCCGCCTTCATGCTGCGTGGCGGTCGGTCAGGACTTCTTCGCGGTCTTCTTGGCGGGCGACTTCTTGGCCGTCGCCTTCTTGGCGGTGCTGGAGGTGCTGGCCTTCTTGGCCGGGGACGCCTTCTTGGCCGGCGCCTTGGCGGTCGTGGTCTTCTTCGCGGTGGTGCTCGACGAGGTCTTCTTCGCCGGCGTCTTCTTGGCGGTGCTCGACGAGCTGCTCTTCTTGGCCGGCGTCGTCTTCTTGGCCGTGGAGCTGGTCTTCTTCGCGGTCGAGGCGGAGGAGGACTTCTTGGCGGTCGTCTTCTTCGCGGCCGTGCCCGACGACGTCGACTTCGACGCGGTCGTCTTGGCCGGAGCAGCCTTCTTGGCGCTCGTGCCGGCCACGGCACCCGCAACGACGCGGACGCCCGGCGGCTTCGGCATGGTGGCCGCGGTCAGCTTCGGCAGCTTCTTCGCGCCGGAGATGACGTCCTTGAGCTCCTTGCCGGCGGAGAACTTCGGCACGGACTTCTTCTTGGACTTGATCCGCTCGCCCGTCTGCGGGTTGCGGACCCAGCGCGCGTTGCGCACCGCCTTCTCGAAGGAGCCGAAGCCGGTGATCGCCACCTTCTCGCCCTTGGCGACCTCGCGCGTGATGGTGTCGAGGACCGACTCCAGTGCGTGGGCCGCCTGCTTGCGGTTCCCCTCGTAACGCGCCGCGAGCGCGTCGATGAGCTCTGACTTGTTCACTAGCTTCCCTTCCAATGAACCATGGACGCCGAGCTCGTGCTCGGCCCTCTGCTGGGCACGCTAGGCACATGGAAGGGTGAGGACAATCACCATCGCCCCTATTTTCCGGGGTTTTTTCAGAGGGTGGCGGGTTTCCAGCTCGGTCGCGAGGCCTCGAAGGCGGTGATGTCGTCCTCGTGGCCGAGGGTGATGCCGATGTCGTCGAGGCCCTCGAGCAGCCGCCACCGGGTGTAGTCGTCGATGTCGAAGGAGTCCTCGATCGCGTCCTCGCCCGCACCGGCGCGGACGGTCCGGCTCTCGAGGTCGACCGTGATCTCGCCGCCCGGGTTGTCGTCGAGCCAGTCCCACAGGCGCTGCACGACCTTCTCGTCGACCTGTGCCGCGAGCAGGCCGGCCTTGCCGGAGTTGCCGCGGAAGATGTCGGCGAAGCGCGAGGAGATGACGACCTTGAAGCCGTAGTTCTGCAACGCCCACACCGCGTGCTCGCGCGAGCTGCCGGTGCCGAAGTCGGGGCCCGCGACCAGCACCGAGCCGGTGGCGTACGTCGGGTCGTTGAGGACGAAGTCGGGGTCGCCCCGCCACGCGGCGAAGAG
>CAZDAO010000234.1:0-177 GCA_964503015.1 uncultured Nocardioides sp.
GCCCATGATCAGCGTCGAGTCCCTCACCAAGCAGTACGGCCCCTTCACGGCCGTCGACCACGTGTCCTTCACGGCCGCGACGGGCCGGGTCACCGGCTTCCTCGGCCCCAACGGTGCCGGCAAGTCCACCACCATGCGCATCATGGTCGGCCTCACCCGCCCCTCGTCCGGCCGCGT
>CAZDAO010000234.1:187-5349 GCA_964503015.1 uncultured Nocardioides sp.
CACCATCAGCGGCCGCGACTACCGCGAGCTCGCCAACCCCGGTCTCGAGGTCGGCGTCCTGCTGGACGCCTCCGCCCAGCACGCCGGCCGCACCGGCCGCGAGATCCTGGCCGTGGCCGCCCAGACGATGGGCCTGCCGAAGAGCCGCGTCCCCGAGACCCTCGCCCGGGTCGGCCTCACCGAGGAGGAGGCCGGACGCCGGGTGCGCAACTACTCCCTCGGCATGCGCCAGCGCCTCGGCATCGCGACCGCGCTCATCGGCGACCCGGACGTGCTCGTCCTCGACGAGCCCACCAACGGCCTCGACCCGGCCGGCATCCGCTGGATGCGCGACCTGCTCCGCGGCTTCGCCGACGACGGCGGCACCGTGCTGCTGTCCTCGCACCTGCTGCACGAGATCGAGGTCATCGCCGACGACCTCGTCGTGATCGGCCAGGGCCGGATCGTGGCCCAGGGCAGCAAGTCCGAGCTGCTGGCAACCGCCGGCACCCTCGTCCGTACCTCCGATGCCGACCGCCTGGCCCGAGCGCTGCACGAGGCGGCCGTCGTCACCACCCCGATCGACGGCGGCCTGCGCGCCGACGCCGACCCCGAGCTCGTGGGCGAGGTGGCACACCGTGCCGGCGTCGTGCTGCGCGAGCTGCGCACCGCCGACGGCGCCGGCCTGGAGGAGATGTTCCTCGAGCTCACCGCCGAGACCGCCCGCGAAGGAGCAGCAGCATGACCACCACGACCCTCACCCCGTCGGCACCCGTCGACGCCCCGGCCCGCCCCGCGCGGTCCGTGACCCCGATCCCGACGACCCGGCTGGTCGGCGTCGAGCTGCGCAAGATGTTCGACACCCGGGCCGGCTTCTGGCTGGTCGCGGGGATCGGCATCGCGGCACTGCTGGCCACCGCCGCCGTGCTGGTCTTCGCGCCGCGCGACGAGCTGACCTACGAGACGTTCGCGACCGCCATCGGCGCCCCGATGTCCATCCTGCTGCCGGTCGTCGCCATCCTCGCCCTCACCGGCGAGTGGAGCCAGCGCAGCGGCCTGACGACGTTCACCCTGGTCCCGCACCGCGGCCGGGTCATCTTCGCCAAGGCCGTCGCCATCCTGGGCGTCGCGGTCGTCTCGATGCTCCTCGCCGCCGTGATCGGCGCCCTCGGCAACGTCGTCGGCACCGCGATCGCCGGCGTGGACACCACCTGGAACGTCTCGCTGACCGAGTTCGGCTACATCGTCCTGGCCAACGTCATCGGCATGGCGATCGGCTTCATGCTGGCCGTCCTGATCCGCAACTCGGCCGGCGCCGTGGTGGCGTACTTCGTCTACACCGCCCTGCTGCCGACGATCAGCAGCGCCCTGGCCTCGACCCAGGACTGGTGGCGCGACAACGGGCCGTGGCTGGACATCAACTACGCCTCGTCCGCCCTCTACAACGGCTCGATGACCGGCGAGCAGTGGGCCCAGCTCGGCGTCACCACCCTCGTGTGGCTCTGGATCCCGCTGGCCATCGGCCTGCGCGCGGTCCTGCGGGCCGAGGTGAAGTAGTCCCCCTGCTTCGCTCGGCGAGTCGGCGGCTACCGGTCGGGGGACCGGTGGCCGCCGACGTCTCGTCGCCTCGCCGCTGTTTCACCATGGTATGTCGGTCCATGGGCGCTTCCCGGGGTCAATTGACCGTGGGAAGTGCCCATTCGTCTGCATCCCATGGTGGAGCGTCAGTGCCGGAGGGCCGACTCTGACAGGCTGACGGCATGCATCCCGACGCCTGGCTGGTCGTCATCGACCCGCAGCGGATCTTCGCCGGCAGCGCGAGCCAGTGGGGCTCGCCGATGTTCCCCGACATCGTCGATCCCGTACGACGACTCGCTGCCGCGGCCGGTGAGCGCACCGTCGTCACGCGCTGGGTGCCCGCACGCGAGCCGCAGGGCAGCTGGGCCGCCTACCTGAAGGCGTGGCCCTTCGCCGACGTCCCCGAGGACGACCCCCTCCTCGAGGTGGTCCCCGAGCTGGCGGGTCTCGGCAGCGAGGTCGTCTCGCTGCCGACCTTCGGCAAGTGGGGCCCTGCCCTGCAGGAGGTCACCGGTCCCACGCCCCACCTCGTCCTGGCCGGCGTCTCCACCGACTGCTGCGTCGTCTCCACCGCACTGGCCGCGGCCGACGCCGGGGCGACGATCACCGTGGTGACCGACGCCTGCGCCGGCTCGACCCCGGAGAACCATCAGGCCGCGATGGACGTCATGGCGCTCTACCCGCCCCAGATCACCCTGGCCACGACGGAAGAAGTGCTGGGATGAACCACTCCATCGGCTGCTCGGCCTCCCTCGCTGCGCTCCCCCGCCCGACAGCTCGCCGGGGACCCCGGTGAGCCGGGTCATCCACACCGGGCAGGCGCTGGTCGACGTCGTCGTCGAGGTGCCCGACCTGCCGGCGCGCGGCCAGAACGTGATGGCCGCCTCGGCCACCGACTACGCGGGCGGCACGGTGACGGTGCTGCTCGCGGCGGCCCGGTTCGGCGCGGAGTGCGTGCAGGCCGGCGCGATCGGCACCGGCCCGCACGGCGACCTGATCCGCGCGGCGCTCGCCGCCGAGGGGATCGGGGTTTCCGCCCCGTCGGTGGACGGTCTCGACACCGGCATCTGCGTGGTCATGGTCGAGCCCAGCGCCGAGCGGACCTTCGTGACGACGCTGGGCGCCGAGCGCCTGATCAGCGTCGAGTCGCTCGCCAGCTCCGACCCGCGTCCGGGCGACCTGGTCTGCGTGACCGGCTTCTCGCTGGCCCTCGCGAGCACACGCGATCCCTTGCTCGCGTGGCTCCCGGAGCTGCACCCCGACGTGGTCGTCGTGCTCGATCCGGGTGCGGCGTTCGCCGGGCTCTCCGAGGACGTCCGCTCGGCCATGCTCGCGATCACCGACGTCTGGTCGAGCACCGCCGAGGAGGCCGAGGACGTCCTCCGCGCGCTCGGCCACGAGCCGCCCGGCGACCTGGCCGACCTGACCACCGCCGTCGCCCCGCTGCTCCGCGGGGACGCCATCGCGATCGTCCGCGACGGACCGGAGGGGTGCGCGGTGCGGGTCGGCGGCGAGACGACGTACGTCCCGGGCTTCCCCCAGGCTGCGGTCGACACCAACGGCGCGGGCGATACCCACACCGGCGCGCTGCTCGCCGAGGTGGCTGCCGGCACGCCGTGGGTGGAGGGCTGCCGGCGCGCGAACGCCGCCGCCGCGATCAAGGTGACCCGACGCGGTCCGGAGTCCGCGCCGACGGCGGCCGAGGTCGACGCCTTCCTCGGGCGCCTCCCCGGCTGAGCTCGGTCGGTGTGCCGTCGCCGTGCGGGTGCCCGCGACCCGCGGCTGGCTACCCTGCCCATCGTGACCCCCGACGTCCTCCTCGTCGGCGCCGGCGACCTCGGCGCCGCCGTCGGTCTGCGCCTCGCCGGCCTCGGCCACGAGGTGCTCGCGCTGCGCCGCAACGCCGCGGCCGTGCCTCCGCCGCTCATCGGCCGCGCGGTCGACCTGACCGCAGGACCACCCGACCTGTCCGACGTGCGCCCACGCCTCGTGGTCGTCGCGCTGACCGCACGGCCGCGCACCGCGGAGTCCTACCGGGCGACGTACGTCGACGGGATGGCGCGGGCGCTCGACGCGCTGCCCGTGCCGCCCGAACGGGCCGTCCTGGTTTCGTCGACGGCCGTCCACGGCAGCACCGACCTCCCCGGCGTCCAGGACGAGACCTCGCCACCCGCGCCCTCGGACGGGCCGGGCCGGATGCTCGTCGCGGCCGAGGAGGCCTTCCACGAGCGCATCCCCCACGGCACGGTCCTGCGCCTCTCGGGCCTGTACGGCGGCAGCAGCACGCGGCTGATCGACACCGTCCGGTCCGGCAAGGTCACCGACCCGCACCGGTGGACCAACCGGATCCACCGCGAGGACGCAGCGGCCGCGGTCGTGCACCTGCTGACCATGGCCGACGAGCCCGAGTCGCTCTACCTCGGCACCGACGACGCACCGGCGCAGATGGGGGACGTCGCCGCGTTCCTCGCCGAGCGGCTCGGTGCGCCCGCTCCCCCGACCGCCGACCCCGCGCAGGGACACGGCAAGCGGCTCGCCAACGTCCGGCTCCGGGCGACCGGCTGGGCGCCGACGAGGCCGAGCTATCGCGAGGGCTACGCCGACGTCCGTTGAACGGGAGGGCTCACATGGTGACGGGTCCGCCCCCGGTGACCGCGATGACCTCGCCCGTGACGTAGCTCGACTCCGGCGAGGCGAGGAAGACGAAGGCGGTCGCGACCTCGGCGGGCTGGCCGGCGCGGCCCATCGGCGTCTGCTTGCCGAAGTCCTCGACCTTCTCCGGCGGCATGGTCGCCGGGATGAGCGGGGTCCAGATCGGGCCGGGCGCGACGGCGTTGACGCGGATCCCCTTCTCGGCGATCGACTGCGCCAGGCCGCGGGTGAAGTTCACGATGCCGGCCTTCGTGGTGGCGTAGTCGAGCAGCTCGGGGGACGGCGAGGACGACTGCACCGACGAGGTGTTGATGATCGAGGCGCCGGGCCGCATGTGCGGCAGCGCCATCCTGCACAGCCAGAACATGGCGTAGATGTTGGTGCGCATCACCCGGTCGAGCTGCTCGGTGGTGATGTCGGCGATCCCGCCGGGCTGCGCCATCTGGTAGGCCGCGTTGTTGACGAGGATGTCGATGCGGCCGAAGTCCTCGACGGTCCGGTCGACCAGCGCCTGGCAGGCCTCCTCCTGCACCAGGTCGGTCGGCACGAGGACGCACCGCCGCCCCGCGTCCTCGACGAGGCGCCGGGTCTCCTCGGCGTCGTCGTCCTCGCCGTCGAGGTAGGCGATCACCACGTCGGCACCCTCACGCGCGAAGGCGAGCGCGACGGCCCGGCCGATGCCGGAGTCCCCGCCGGTGATGACCGCGACCTGGTCGAGCAGCCGGTCGTGACCGACGTACGACTCCTCGCCGTGGTCGGGCTTCTCGCCCATCTCGCCGGTCACCGAGTCCTCGTCCCCCGGCTTCGGCAGCTGGCCGGGCCCGGTGTGCGCGAACGGTCGCGCCAGCATCACCGGCAGACGCCAGGTCCGGTGGTACTGCAGGCACAGGAGCGTCTGCGCGGCCTTGCTCGTCGCGTACGGCGACACGGGCGCCGGCGGGCAGGACTCGTCC
>CAZDAO010000234.1:5359-6098 GCA_964503015.1 uncultured Nocardioides sp.
TCGTCCCCCGGCTTCGGCAGCTGCTCACCCTCGGTGTCGGGCTGGTCGTGCACCTCGGTCGGGTCCTGCCGGGTCTGGTCTGCCTGTCCGTCGCTCATGCCTGCCGGGTACCCGGCACGAGCCGGACGATGCGGGGGGTCCCGCTGCGGCAGCATGTCCCCGTGACGATCACCCGAGCCGACTTCGCCGACCCGCGGCTGGCGGCGTTCCTCCAGGCCCACCTCGACGACATGGAGCCGACGGCGCCGCCGGAGAGCCGGCACGCGCTGGACCTGTCGGCCCTGCAGGCCCCGCACGTACGGATGTGGGTGGCGACCGACGCGGACGGGATCGTCGGCACGGCAGCCCTCGCCGGCCTGGAGCCGGGGCACGACGAGCTCAAGAGCATGCGGACCGAGCCGCGGGCGCGGGGGCGCGGGGTGGCGTCGGAGCTGCTCGCGCACGTGCTGGCCGACGCCCGCGCGCGCGGCGTCACCCGGGTGTCGCTGGAGACGGGCAGCATGGCGTTCTTCGAGCCGGCGCGGGCGCTCTACGCGCGGGCGGGCTTCGTGCCGTGCGGGCCGTTCGGGAGCTACGTCGCAGACCCGAACAGCACGTTCATGACGTTGGCGCTCGGCTGAACTCGTCGTCGTCGTACGACGGCAGGGTGACCGTCACGGTGGTGCCCTCGCCGAACTCCGACTGGAGCACGACGTTGCCCGAGTGTCGCTTCACGATGCGGTCGACGATCGCCAGGCCC
>CAZDAO010000235.1:0-6073 GCA_964503015.1 uncultured Nocardioides sp.
GGTGCCTCGCCATTGACGACGTTGTCTCCGGTCAGGAGGCCGACCTGCTCGGGGCCGTAGCGCTTCACGAGGTCGTGGTACTTCTGGTTCGACAGGGCCTTGATCGGCGTCGTGTAGAACGCCTTGCGCCCGGTCTGCAGCGCGAGGTGGATCGCGAACTCGCCGACGATGGTCTTGCCCGAGCCGGTCGGGGCCGCGACCAGCACGCCGCGGCCGTCCTCGATCTCGCGGCAGGCGCGCACCTGGAAGTCGTCGAGAGCGAAGCCGTAGAGGCCGGAGAAGTCTTTGAGCATCGGGTGGTCCTTGTCGCGCTGGAAGGCGGCGTAGCGCTCGGCGTGGCTCTGCTCCTGCTCGCTCATGCCAGGACCTCCAGGGCTCCGGGGGCGCACTCGACCGTCAGGGGCAGCGGGCCGAAGCGCTCGCCGTCGGCGTACGACACGATGCCCGGCGCGGCCACGGTCACCGACCGCACCCGCCGATGGACGTACTCCGCCACCCCGTCGATCCTGCCGGTGAACAGGCGCGGGTAGGAGCGCACCAGCTTGGGCTTGCTCATCCGGCTGATCACCACGACGTCGAGCAGCCCGTCGTCGAGCAGCGCCCCCTCGGTGATGCGCAGGCCGCCGCCGAAGGACGGCCCGTTGCCGACGGCCACTAGCATCGCCTCGTGCTCGACGGTCTCGTCGTCGAGCTGGAGGACGTACGGAATGGGCCGGAAGGTCCGCAGCTCGGCGAGCGTGGCCACGTTGTAGCGCATCTGCCCCCGCGGCCACCGCATCGCGTTGGCGCGCTCGTTGACGATCGCGTCGAACCCGGCCGCGAGCACGGTCACGAAGTAGCGGTCCCCGCAGCGGGCGAGGTCGATGGTGCGGCGCTGCGAGGCGATGACGCGGTCGGCGGCGGCGGCCGGGTCGGTGCGCGGGAGGCCGAGGTAGCGGGCGACGTCGTTGCCCGTGCCGCTGGGGATCAACCCGAGCGGGACGCCGGTGCCGGCGACGGCCTGGGCGCCGAGGTGGACCAGCCCGTCGCCCCCGCACACCACCAGGGCCTCGACGCCGTCGGCCACGCAGCCGCGGGCGAGGTCGGCGGCCTCGTCGGCGTCGCGTCCCTGCAGGTTGCGCACGACGAAGCCGCTCTCGCGGAGCCGGGCGAGCGCCACGTCCCGGTGCCGCGCGCCCCGACCCTTGCCCGACGTCGGGTTGGTCAGCAGGGCGATCTCACGGCCGCGCACGGGCGCGGACGGCGACGGGTCGTGCATGAGCGCGACCCTATCCCGGTGCCCTACGTGCCGAGCCGCAGCAACGCGGCGTAGCGCTCGGCGCGGGCACCGACCGCCCGCGCGAGCCGGGACAGTGCCTCCAGGACCAGCTCGGGCCCGAAGCCGGTGCCGGGGACCGCGAGCACCATCCGGCCGCCCAGGTCGCCCACGACGACCTGCCCGTGACGCCACGCCTGGTGGACCCGCAGCCGCGCCGCGTCGTCGACCACCGGCTCCGGATAGGCCTCGTCGACCGCCAGCAGGTCGCAGGCCAGGTCCGGCTCCCCCTCGGCGGTCAGCCGACCGCGGACGAGGTGCCCGGTGCGCAGCCCGGCGTCGGCCCGCCACACGACCTCGAGCGTCCCGAGCCAGTCGGGCAGGTCGAACGGATCGATGTCGGTGATCGTCGCCTGCATGGGTCCACCCTGTCAGACCCCGTACGGACCTCCGACCGGCCCACCCGGCCGCCCTCGGACGGCTCCGTCACAGCTCCGTCAGATCTGCGAGAGCTCGTCCGGTCCGAGACCGCGGTTGACCGACCGCGCCGCACGGCGCCGGTCGTTGAGGCGCGCGATCGCCTCGGAGGCGAAGAAGAGCACCACCATCGGCACGGCCATGAGCGTCATCGTGAACGGGTCGGCCGACGGCGTCGCCACGGCCGCGAAGACGAACGTCCCGATGATGATCCACGGCCGGTAGGCCTTCAGCGCGGATCCCTTCACCACGCCGGCGAAGTTGAGCAGCACCACGAAGACCGGGATGTTGAAGGCCAGCCCGAAGACGAACAGCGTGCGGGTGAAGAACTGGAGGTAGTCGTTGAAGTCGGTGATGTTGGTGATGCCCTCGGGGTTGAACCCGATCAGGACCTCCAAGGCGATCGGCAGCGTGACGTAGCCGAGCACGACGCCGACGATGAACAGGGGCCCGGCGATGGCGACGAAGATGCGGGTCATCTTGCGCTCCTGGGCGTAGAGCCCGGGGAGCACGAACGCCCAGATCTGGTAGAGCCAGTAGGGCGCCGTCACGATGGCCGCCGCGAAGCCGCACAGCGTGAGCCACAGGATCAGGCCGCCACCCGCACCGCTCGTGGTCGGGATCGACGTCCCGGCGGGGAGCGCCTCGAGGGCGCGCTGGTAGGGACCGTAGACCGCGTCGTAGAGCACGCCACGGAAGACGATGGCGACCGCCAGCGCGACGACCAGCAGCAGCAGGCAGCGCAGCAGTCGGGCGCGGAACTCCCGGAAGTGGTCGGAGAGCGCCATCCGTCCGTCCGGACCGACAGGGTGATGCGGCCGGCCCTTGAACAGGCCGACGAGACCGGCGATCCTCACGGCTGGTGGAGGCTCCCGCGCTCAGGCGGTCGTGTCGTCGCGACGCTCGCGGAGGACCTCGCCCGAGGTCTCGTCGCGCGTCTCGGTGCCCGCCTCGTTGCGGGCCTGGATCTCACGCTGCTCGGGGGTCGCCGTGGCGTCGTCCTCCTCGCGCAGGCCCTTGGTCTCGGTCTTGAAGATGCGCAGCGCCTGGCCCGAGCTGCGGGCGAGGTCGGGGAGCTTCGCGGCACCGAACACCAGCACGACGATCGCGAGGATCACCAGCCACTCCAGACCCTGTGGCATGCCGATCAGGGGGTTGATCATGAGGTCACTCCGTTGTGTGTGGTCGGTCCTGCGGTGTGCGTGTCGAGTCTACGCCGTCATCCTCGTAGAGACGGAGCGCTTCGCGGGCAACGTCGCTCAGCGTCGCGGCCCACGCCTCCGGGGCGAGGAGGGTGGCGTGCGGGGCCAGCCGGAAGAGCAGGGACTGCACCCACGGCTCGCTGGCCACCTCGAGGTCGACGTCGATCGTGCCGTTCGGGCCCGGGCGCTGGTCGGTGACCTGGAAGTACTCGATCACCCACCGAGCGGGCGGCGCGAGCCGCAGCGTCACCGTCGTGGTCTCGGCGTCGGTGAACCACCCGCCGGTGAGGTCGCGCGGGCGCGCGCCCTTGTCGACCACCTCGGTGTCGAGCTCGCGCGCCGCGACGATGCGGTCGACCCGGAAGGCGCGGTCGCCCTGCGCGGTGTGGCACCACGCGTCGAGGTAGAGCAGGTCCTCGACCCGCGCCAGGCCGCGCGGGTCGACGGTGCGGCGCGACTCCTGGTCCCGCGAGGGCACGTGGTAGGTGATCTCCACCTGGTGGCCGTGCGCGATCGCCGACTCGAGCACCGGCACCACCGCGCTCGCCTCCAGCGGCGTGGGCGACACGTGCAGGCGCAGGAGGGCCTCACCGTCCGCCCCGGCCGCCTCCTCGAGCTTGGCCAGGGTCCGCTCGATCACGTCGGCCGCCCCCTCGGGCGCCGAGACGGCCATCGTGCGCAGCGCGACCACCAGCGCCGTCGCCTCGGCGGGCGAGAACCGCACCGGCCGGGCGAGGTAGTCGGCGTTGTCCACTCGGATCATCCGGTCGCCCTCGAGCGCGTCGAGGTCGACCTCGATCAGGTCGCCGGGCAGGCCCGGGGACAGCCCGGTCATGAACAACAGGCGCAGGTCGCGCTCGATCTGCGCGGCATCGGTGCCGAAGTGGGCCGCCGCGTCGTCGAGGCGCACCTCGCCACGGGCGAGGAGGTACGGCACCAGCGCCAGGAGGCGGGCCACCTGGTCGGGTGCGGTGTCGGCCGGCTGGGTCGTCACGGGCGCGCCTCCACGGTCGAGCCCACGTTCGAGCCCACGTTCGAGCCCACGATCGAGCGGAGCCGGGAGACGACCTCGTCGCGCAGCACCTGCGGGGCCTGCACGACCGCGCCGGAGCCGCACGTGAGCACCTCGTCGGCCAGCTCCTGGAGCGGACCCTCGACGACGAGCGTGTCCCAGCCCGGCGCGTCGGGCGCCACCGACTCCGCGCGCCGGCGCAGCCCCACGCCGGTCCCCTGCCGCACCCGCACCTCGGCCCGCACGGTCGGGAAGGACGGCGTCAGGCGGCGCGCGACCGCTCGTACGTCGGTGCCGGGCGGGACGTCGTACGCACCGGACTTGCCGCTCGCGCGGACCGGTCCGACGATGCGGGACAGGCGGAAGACACGCTCGGCACCGCGGTCGACGTCGAAGCCGACGACGTACCAGCGGCCCGACGACCGGGCGAGGCCCCAGGGCTGGACGCGTCGCGTGGTCGGCTCGGTCTCGTCGGCGCGCTGGTAGGGGAAGCTGACCTGGCGCCGCTTGCCGACGGCGTCCCACAGCGGCTCGAAGGCCGGCTCGTCGGCCGTGATGGACGGCGCCACCACCTCCAGTCGGGACGGGTCGATCTCGACGCCCTGGCCCTTGAGCTTGGCCAGCGCCCGTCCGGTCGCCTTGGCCAGGGTCGCCTGCTGCCAGACCTGGGCGGCCAGGCCGAGCACGGCCGCCTCGTCGTACTCGAAGCGGATCTCGGGCAGCGACGTCTGCTCAGTCGGGATGCGGTAGCCGATCTCGTCGTCGAAGAAGGCGTCGGCGCTGCCGACCTCGATCACCGCGCCGATCTGGCGCAGCTCGTCCTTGTCGCGCTCGAAGGCGCGCTCGAAGGCCTCGTCACCCGCGCCGCCGCGGGGGTACTCGGCGTAGCAGGCGTCGCGGATCGCGTCCTTGGTGATGAACCGCTTGGCCCCGAGCAGCAGGATGTGCAGGTTCATCAGCCGCTCCGCACGTGGCTGCGCCATCCTCCGCTCCCCTGTCGTCCGTGCTGCCGTGACCGGTCAGGATGCCTTGAGGATGTCGACCACGAAGAAGAGCGTGTCGGTGCCCTTGATCCCGGCCTGCTCGTTGCCGGTCTTGCCGTAGCCGTCGGCGGGCGGGATCTCGAGGATCACCCGCGAGCCGACGGTGCGGCCGACCAGGCGCTCGTCCCAGCCCTTGATGACCTGGCCGACGCCGATCGGGAACTCCGCGGGCTCGCCGCTGTAGGACTCGTCGAACGGCTTCTCCGCGTCGTAGACCTGCCCGAGGTAGTCGACGGTCAGCGTCTGGCCGGCCTTGACCTTGGCGCCGTCGCCCTTGACGAGCGTGGTGGCGATGAGCTTGCCGGTGGGCTCGTGGGCGTCGGTGAAGTCGAGGCCGGTGATCACGCCGTCCTTCTCGATGAGGGTGGGTGCCCAGCTCGCGGGCGTCTTCTCCTCGCCCTGCGGGCCGTCGAGGGCCGGCACGGTCTCGGAGCGGTCCATGATGTCGACGATCGCGAGGACGGAGTCCTTGTTGCCGATGCCGATGGTGGGGTTGCCCATCTCGCCGTAGGCCTCCTGCGCCGAGGTCAGCACCACCACGCGGTCACCGACCTGGTGGCCGATCATCGCCTCGCGCAGGATGGGCAGCACCTCGTCGGAGAGCTCGACCGACTGGGTCGCGCCGTCCTTGGTGTAGGTGCTCTGCGCCTCCTTCTCGGTGAAGCCGTTGCCGATCCACCAGTTGGCCGAGACGGTGTCACCGTCGGCCACGGTCTCGCCGTCGCCCTCCACCAGGACCTCGGTCTCCTCCTCGGAGCCGTCGAGGCGGCCGTCGAAGGTCACCTTGGGCTCCTCGCCCTGCTTGCCCTCGATCGTCACCGAGCTGAGGGACTTGCCCCCCTCCTCGGTGTCGCTGGACGCGGACCCGCAGGCGGCGAGCCCGAGCAGGCTGAGGGTGAGGACACCGCTGAGGGCAGCGGAACGTACACGAGACACTGGTTCACCTAATCGATCGGTCGGCGTTGCCGGGACACCCTATCCAGCGGGCCCCACCCACGGCGGCACGACACCGCCGTGGGGTCGCGCGTGGACGAGCGGACAGACGGTCACATGCCGTCGATGAGGCGCTGCACGCGCTGGCGCA
>CAZDAO010000236.1:0-6059 GCA_964503015.1 uncultured Nocardioides sp.
GACGGTGTGATCCTTGACCGTCTTTACCGCACCGGTCACGAACCGATGCCGATGCGTGAACGCCTGGTTGCAGCGCTCGGCGTCCTCGGCTCCGCAGGTGACCTTGACGACCAGTGATCGAGCCATGCGCCCACACTAGAGTGACGCCCATGCCCTTCGAGCTGCCGGACAACCTGCACCCCAACTGCGGCCCCGTCGCCTGGCTCCTCGGCACGTGGCGCGGCAACGGCCACGGCGGGTACCCGACGATCGAGTCGTTCCAGTTCGGCCAGGAGCTGATCTTCACCCATGACGGCCGCCCGTTCTTCCACTACATGTCGCGCTCGTGGATCGTCGACGAGCAGGGCGAGTTCGTCCGCGACGCCGCGATGGAGACCGGGTTCCTGCGCTGCCCGGAGCCCGGCAAGGTGGAGTTCCTGCTGGCGCACAACATCGGGTTCTCCGAGATCTGGTACGGCGCGGCCGAGGGCGGCAAGCTCGAGCTGCACACCGCCGGTGTCTCCTACACCGAGACCGCCAAGCACGTCGACGCCGGCTCCCGGATGTACGGCAACGTGGAGGGCGACCTGCTCTACGCCTACGACATGGCCGCCGTCGGCCAGGAGCTCCAGCCCCACACGTGGGCCCGCCTCCAGCGAGCATGAGCTCACCATGAGCGAGGACCTCGCCGCCCGGCTGCGGGAGCAGGGGCTGCGGCTCACCCCGCAGCGCCAGCTGATCCTGCGCGCGGTGGAGGAGCTGCGTCACGCGACCCCCGACGAGGTGCTCGCCCACGTGCGCAGCCAGGTCAGCTCCGTCAACGCCTCCACCGTCTACCGCACGCTCGAGGTGCTCGAGGAGCTCGGGCTGGTGCGCCACACGCACCTCAGCGACCGGGCGCCGACGTACCACTCCACGCTCGAGCACGAGCACGTCCACGTGGTGTGCCGCACCTGCCACACGGTGCGCTCGTACGACCCCGACCTCGTCGCGCCCGTCGTCGCCGCGCTGGCGGAGGACGGCTTCGTCATGGACGTCGGCCACCTGGCGATCTTCGGGACCTGCGCCGACTGCGCTGGGAGCTGAGTCTCCCAGCGACTCAGGGCCGAGCTCCGCACCCGAGTTCCGTGCTTGTCGGCCGAGATCTCCACCTTGAAGCAGGGCGGTCACCGGATATCATCCGGGGACCGCCGAGGCGGCCAGGGATCTATCTGCTGCCTGGCCGAGCTCCGCTCCTGCTCGTCGCTGGGGCCGTACGTGGGGGCCTCGTAGACTCGACACCATGGCCAGCCCCCTCCTCGCCCTGCCCGGAGCCGTCGCCGGCGACGGCATCGACGCCCCGGTGGCCGCGCACTACGGCTCGTTCAACACCGAGCAGCGCAGCCTCGCCGGCGGGGACGGCTTCGTCGACCTGTCCCACCGCGACGTCGTCCGGATCTCCGGCCCCGAACGCCTGGGCTGGCTGCACAACCTCACCACGCAGTACTTCGAGGGCCTCGCGCCGGGGACGTGGACCCAGGCGCTCGTGCTGAGCCCGCAGGGACACGTCGAGCACGCCTTCACCGGCGTCGACGACGGCGAGGCCTTCACCGCCCACACCGAGCCCGGCGCCGGCGCGGCCCTGGTGGAGTGGCTCGAGCGGATGAAGTTCATGACCCGCGTCGAGGTCTCGCTCGTCGACGACCTCGCGGTCATGTGGCGTCCCGGCGAGGGGATCGGCCGGTACGACCTCGTGCCCCGCGACCGCCTGGAGGCGTACGCCGACGCGGCCGGCCCCGCCGCCGGCCTCTGGGGCTTCGAGGCCCTGCGGATCGAGCGCGGCGAGCCGCGGTTCGGCCTCGACACCGACCACCGCACCATCCCCAACGAGGTCGGCTGGATCGGCCCGGCGGTCCACCTCGACAAGGGGTGCTACCGCGGCCAGGAGACGGTCGCGCGCGTGCACACCCTCGGCCGGCCGCCGCGCCGCCTGGTGCTGCTGCACCTCGACGGGTCGGAGAACCGCCTCCCCGCTGCCGGCTCGCCGGTGTCGTACGACGGCCGCGACGTCGGCTTCGTCGGCTCGAGCGCCCGCCACCACGAGCTCGGCCCGATCGCCCTCGCGCTGGTCAAGCGCAACGTGCCGGTCGACGCCGCGCTCACGGTCGAGGAGATGCCGGCCGCTCAGGAGGTCGTCGTCGACCCCGAGGTCGGGCTGCACGTCCGTCCCCTCCGCTGAGGTCCCGCCGTCGCCGGATCCGTCATCCGAAGTCGAACCGATGCGGTCGGGAACGTATGACGGATCGCGTGGGCCGCCGGTCCGTCATCCGGAGTCGAACCTATGGCCTCGGGAACGTATGACGGACCGTGCGGGCCGCTGATCCGTCATCCGAAGTCGAACCGATGACCTCGGGAACGTATGACGGACCGTGCGGGCCGCTGATCCGTCATCCGAAGTCGAACCGATGACCTCGGGAACGTATGACGGATCCGGCGGCAGCCGGAGGGGCCTCAGGAGGTACGGCGGCGGTACTGGACGTGCGTGTCCGCGTCGGCGTGGGTGAACCCGAGGCCCGAGTAGACCGCGACGGCGGGAGCGTTGTCGGACTCGACGTAGAGCAGCACCTCGTCCACCCCGAGCCCGGCGAGGTGGTGCAGGCCGGCGAGGGTGAGCAGCTTGCCCAGGCCCCGGCCCTGCGCGGCCGGCGCGATGCCGACGACGTACACCTCGCCGTGGCGGTCGTCGTGCTGCTTGGTCCAGTGGAAGCCGAGCACCCCCGACGAGTCCTCCGCGACGAGCAGCCCGGCGGGGTCGAACCACGGCTCGGCCATCCGCCGCGTGAGGTTGTCGAGGTCCATCGCGCCCTGCTCAGGGTGGTGCGCGAAGGCGGCGCCGTTGACCGCCACGACCGACGAGGCGTCACCGTCGCGGTAGCCGCGCACCGTCACCCCGGGCGGCACCGCGAGGGCGGGCAGCGGCAGCGACGTCGGGCGCCGCATCACCCACAGGTCGCGGACCCGGTCCCAGCCGTGACGCGCGGCGAGGCGCGCGGCGGCCGGGTGGTTGCCGTGCGACCACGCCGTCACCGCGTCGGCGTACGACGACTCGGCGCGGGTCAGCAGCGAGGAACCGATCCCGCGGCCGCGGGCCTCCGGGTCGACGGCCAGGGAGAGATCGCCGTCCTGGACGAGGGCGAAGCCGCCCGGCTCGGTGAGCACGGACGCGGTGCCGTCGGCCAGGGCGATGCGGGCGGCCTCGTCGAGCGGCGCGGCGCCGTCGGCCGCCTCCGCGGCGCGGGCGATCTCCTCGACCTGCTGGCGGGGGTCCATGCCGGCGAGACTAGCCAGTGACGCTGTCGCGGCTCGGCTGGTCCCGGGAGTCCGTGCCGGAGCCGGTGTCGGAGCCGGTGTCGGAACCGGGGTCGCGCGTCGGCAGCACGAAGCGGTAGCCGACGTTGCGGACGGTGCCGATGTGGTGCTCGTGCTCGGTGCCGAGCTTGGCGCGCAGCCGCCGCACGTGCACGTCGACGGTGCGGGTGCCGCCGAAGTAGTCGTAGCCCCAGACCTCCTGCAGCAGCTGCTCGCGGCTGAAGACGCGGCCGGGGTGCTGGGCGAGGTACTTGAGGAGCTCGAACTCCTTGTAGGTGAGGTCGAGCGGGCGGCCGCCGATGCGCGCGGTGTAGGTGGCGTCGTCGACGACGACCTCGCCGCGGTGGATCACGTGGGCCGACGGGTCGTCGGGTGCGGCGGCGCTGCTGCGGCCGATCGCCAGCCGGATCCGGGCGTCGAGCTCGGCGGGCCCGCAGGTGTGCAGCACCACGTCGTCCATGCCCCAGTCGTGGGCGACGACGGCCAGGCCGCCCTCGGTGACCACGAGCAGGACCGGCGCGTCGGCCCCGGTCGTGCGGATCAGGCGACACAGGTCGCGGGCGGCGGCGAGGTCCTGGCGGCCGTCGACCAGCACGAGGTCGCTCTCCGGGGCGTCGAGCAGCGCGCTGCCCTGGGCGGGCAGGATCTTCACCGTGTGGGAGAGGAGCGCGAGTCCGGGGAGCACCTCGGCGGAGGGCTGCAGGGCACCCGTGAGCAGCAGCAGGGCGCTCATGGCGGGGCCTCCTCTCGACCGGGATCCAACCGGGGATGAGGAAGGATATCCCGCATGGGCACCGTCGACGGGCGTGATCACGGGAGTGAGACAGTCACCGTGCGCTACTGGGCCGGCGCCCGCGCGGCCGCCGGGACGGCCGAGGACACCTTCGAGGTGACCGGGGCGCTGCCGCTCTCCGAGGTCGTCGCGCTCGTGCTCGAGCGCCACCCCGACGACCGGATGGCGCGCACCGTGGCGGTTTGCTCGGTGCTGCTCGGCGACCAGCCCGTGCGCTCCCAGGACCCGGCTTCGGTGCTCGTCGCGCCGGGCACCGTCGTCGAGCTGCTGCCCCCCTTCGCGGGCGGCTGAGGTCACCCCTCCGGCGACCCGGGGGTTTGAACCGGTTCCGGCTGGGCCAAGATGCTCATCGTTCGGGGTCCCATGGCTCCGCAACGGGGGACGTGCCGGTCTGGCGACGCTGTGTCGTCGGCCGGTCTCGGGCGGCTCCGTGCAGTGATGACGAACTCTCTAGGGGGAACCAGATGCAAGCTGGGTCTGTCGGGGCGCGCTCGCGCCTCACATCGGTCGTGGCAGCGGGAGCGCTCGCCGCGGCAGCGCTGGGAGCGGTGTCCGCCGCCCCTGCCAACGCGGCGGTCATGGTCAGCGGCAGCACGATCGACGCCGCCGGCAACTACGTCGAAGGGTCGATGTCGGTCTACAGCACCACCGGCGACTACGTCGGCAACTACGTCGTCGACAGCGGCACCTTCGACATCCCGCTGGAGAACGGCAGCTACAAGCTGCGCTTCTTCCCGACCCCGGACTACACGCCGGAGTGGTACCGCGACAAGGCTGACGAGGCGACGGCCGACGTCGTCACCGTGGCCGGTGCCGCGCAGACCCTGTCGCCCTGGACCATCGAGCGCGCGCCGAGCGTCACGGGCATCGTCCGCACCGCCGACGGCCGCGCGGTCCGCAACGCGTCGGTCGAGGCGTACGACACCACCAGCGGGGACCTGGTCGGCAGCGACTCCGCCGACCGCAGCGGCGCCTTCCGCATCGGTACGACGGCGCCGTCGGTGAAGCTGGTCTTCAGCGGATACGACCCCGACAGCGGCGACGAGCTCGCCACCGAGTGGTACAACGACAAGGCCTCGCAGGCCACCGCCGACCCGGTCGGTCCCACGGCCGCCGGCGCCGACGTCGGTGTGGTCACCCTCGCCCCGGGCGGCTCCATCTCCGGTCGCGTCACCAACGACTACGCCCAGCCGCTCGCCCGCGTCCAGGCGTGCAGCAACGACGGCTGCGACTACACCGACGCCAACGGCGTCTACACGATCGAGGGCGTCGGCACCGGCACCCACGAGGTGGCCTTCTACGACGAGATCGGCGAGTACCACGGCGAGTACTGGAACAACGTCGCCTTCGACTCTCCGGCCGACCCCACCGTCGTCACCGTCGCCCCCGGGCAGGCGGTGACCGGCATCGACGCGGTGCTGGCGCTCAAGCCCGCCGCCGCGCCCAACGGCGTCGACGTCAGCGGCACGGTCCGCGACGAGCTCGGCAACCTCGGCATCGGCTACAGGATCGACGTCCTCGACACACCCGCCGACGCGCGCGACGCCAAGGTCGTCGCCTCGACCTACAGCAACCGCGTCGGCCAGTACCACTTCGCCCAGCTCGACCGGATCGCCGGCGAGACCGAGTTCAAGCTCGTGGTCCGCACCGACCAGGCCCCGCGCGAGGAGGGCGACTTCCTGCGGCGTACGACGTGGTCGGGCAACAAGCTCGGCTACGACACCGCCGTCGCGATCACCTCGGCGCCGCGCACCCTCGACTTCACCCTGCCGGTCTCCGGTGGCGTGAGCGGTGCGATCACCAGCGAGGCCGGCGGCGTGCCCGAGGACGCCTGGGCCGCCTTCCGCGACGCCGAGAACGACTTCGCCGGGCAGGCCTACGAGTTCGAGCTCGACGGCACGTACGACGTCCGCACCCTGTGGGCGGGCACCTACACCGT
>CAZDAO010000237.1:0-6056 GCA_964503015.1 uncultured Nocardioides sp.
GCATGGTGTCACGGCCCAGGTGCGTCGACGACGGCATCGACCTCGACGCAGGTGCGCTCACTCCGCGCTGCTGGTGCGGCCTCCCAGGTAGCCGTGCAGCACGGTGGTGCGCGGGCCGCTGACGGCGCTCATCTGCTCGGAGCTGTCACAGCTGAACAGGCCGAAGTTGATCCAGTCGTCGCCGGAGCTCAGGACCTTCCAGAGGCCGCCTGAGTCCTCCCAGCGGGTGAGGACCTCCACGAGGCCGCCGGGCGGTCCCACCTCCGGTCGGCCGTGCCCCTCGCCGTGCGTGCTCCTGGTCGTCATCGCGCGTCCTGACCTGGTCGCCCATGCATCGCCTGGGCTTCGTCGGCGCGCCCGCTGCATCCGTCCAGGCGCGACAGGTGGGGCGCGCCGTCGAGGAGCGGGTCGTCGGTGAGGCGCGAGTCGAGCAGTGATCGCCGCCGCGGCATCGGCTCAGCTCCTGCTCAGCTCGAGGCGCCAGACCTCCGGGCCCGACTCCCGGTAGGACACGGCGAAGGCGCCGCGGGCACGCTGCTCGAGCTGGGCGAGGAGCGGCAGCGGGTCGTGATCGGCGACCAGGAGCAGACCGGCACCGGGGCGCAGGCCGTCGAGCGCACCGAAGATCGTCGCGTGGCGGATCGCGTGCGGGATGACGCGTACATCGAGCTCGGGCAGGCCTGCGTCGTCGTGGCCTCCGCACGCGCACTGGTGCCCGCCGTGGCCGGCCTCGGATGTCGCCGCCTCGTCAGCGCCGTCGTGGTCGTCGTGGCCGCCGAGCAGCTCGTGCATGCCGGTCAGCATCTCGGCCACCGAGTAGCTCGGTGAGGCCACGAGGGTCGGGATCAGCTGGTCGTTCTCCTTGGCGAGGTGGCTGCCGAACAGCGTCTCGAGAGCCCGGGCGAACCCGGCCGCCTCCACCGGGTCCTCGGCGCGCTCGAGGTCGGCCACCAGGCGGTGGATGAGCACGTGCTCCTCGAGCATGGCCTCGACCAGCAGGCGAGCCTCGGGGATCTGGGCGGCGGCGGGGTAGAGGGTCTTCTCCTCCGCGGCCGCGTGCGGCACGAGCTCGTCGCGCAGCCAGGACAGCAGGGTCTGCCGAGCGGGCTCGGCGCGGTCGGTGCGTGCCGCGCGCAGGACGTCGGCGGTGAGCAGCGCGAGCCGGCCGGCCATCTGGGCATGGTGCTCCTCGACCTTCTCGGCTGCCTCGGCGTCTGCGTGGGTGCTGGCGATCGTGACGGTGGACATGGGTGCCTCCTCGGGTGGGCAACGGGTTCACCAATAATCTACAATGAACTCCGTGGAAATAAACGAGCAGGGTGTCACCGCCGCCCAGGCACGTGTGCTGGCCACGCTCCGCGACGCGGGGCGCGCCCTGACGCTGGGCGAGCTCCAGGACCGCACCGGCCTGCACCCCAACACGTTGCGGGGCCACCTCGACGCGATCGTGGCGGGAGGCAATGCGAGCCGCATCGCCGCACGGAGCGGTGGTCGTGGTCGCCCGGCGTGGAGCTACCTCGCCCGCGAGCCGGAATACGCCGCGCTCGCGATGGCGCTCGCCTCCGGCCTGGACCGCGGAGCGGCACCGGACTCGAGCGCGGACGTCGACCCGGGCGCGGGGCAGGCCGGCACCCTCGACCCCGCGGCCACGCGCGGCGGCCGGGCCTGGGGTGAGCGGCTCCGATCCCAGCTCGGGGCGGTGGAGGACGGCCGCGAGCGCGTCCTGCTGGCCCTCGCTCACACCGGCTTCGCGCCGCACGACGGTGGCGAGCAGGTCACGCTGCATGCCTGCCCCATCCTGGAGGCGGCGCGCTCGCACCCGGCGGTCGTGTGCGCGGTGCACCTCGGGCTCGTCGAGGGCGTGCTCGGCGCCGAGGGTGCACGGCTCCAGCCGCGGCCCGACACGCTGGGCTGCGTGGTGACCCTCCCGTGAGCGCACGACGGACACCCGCGCCACGCGCACTGCTTGCAGTCCCGGCAGCCGTCGCGATGGTGGTCGGCGTCGACGCCGGCCTCACGCTGCTCGGCGTGTGGGCCCCGGTCCACTCGGGGCGTCTCAGTGAGGCGCACGGGCTGCTGATGGTGCTCGGCTTCGTGGGCACGCTCGTGGCGCTCGAGCGCGCGGTGGCACTCGGCTCACCCTGGGGCTACGCGGCCCCCGCGCTCCTCGGATCCGGCGCCCTGCTCCTGCTCGCACCGGGCGTGGACCGGCTCGGACACCCGCTCCTGGTGGCGGGCACGGCGGGGTTGTGCCTGCTCTACGTCCCGCTCTGGCGGCGCCAGCGCGACGACGCAGTCCTGGTCTCCGCGCTCGGCGCGGTCCTGGCCCTCGGCGGAGCCGTCCTCGTGCTCGGCGGGGCCGACCTGCCCCTCGCGCTGCCGTGGCTCGCCGGATTCGTGGTGCTGACGATCGCGGGCGAGCGGCTCGAGCTGGCCCGGCTGGCGATGCCGGCGGGAGCCGGGGCCTCGCTCGTGCTGCTGGGTCTCGCGGTCACGGTCGGGGTGCCGGCAGCGACGATGTGGCCCCGTGCCGGAGCCGGCGCCCTGGGCCTGGTGGTCCTCCTGCTGGCGGCCTGGCTGGCGTCGTACGACGTCGCGCGGCGGACCGTCCGCGGCTCCGGTCTCCCCCGTTTCGCGGCAGCCTGCATGCTGGCCGGCCAGGGCTGGCTGGCCGTCGCGGGAGGCGTCTGGCTGGTCGCCGGGCAGCCGGCTGACGGAGCGGCGTACGACGCGCTGGTGCACGCGGTCTTCCTGGGTTTTGCGATCTCGATGATCATGGCCCACGCCTCCTCCATCCTCCCGGCGGTGACGCGGGTGCCGCTGCCCTACCGCCCGGTGATGTGGGCACCGTGGCTGCTGCTCCAGGTCTCCCTCGTGCTGCGCCTCTGGGGTGGCGACGCCCTCGGCAGCGACCTCGCGCGCGAGGTCGGCGGGGCCGGCAACGCGGTGGCGCTGCTGCTGTTCTTCGTCGTCGCGGCCGCGAGCACCGCGATGGGTCCTCCCGCGCCCCGCCCTACCGTGGCCGCTGCTCGCGAGCCGGAGGTCGCGCGATGACGACACTGCAGTCGCCCTCCGGGACCCGGCCTGACGGGCCGACGGCCGGCGCCCGCGGCTTCTGGCCGATCCGCGACCTCCCGGTCGTGGGCTGGCTAGTGGCGGCCGTGGTCGTGGCGCTCGTGCACCGGTGGGTGCCCGAGTCGCGCTGGCTGCTGCTGCACCTGCTGCTGCTCGGCGCCGCCGGCCACGCGATCCTGGTGTGGAGTCGCTACTTCGCCGACACGCTCCTGCGTGGCCCGGCGACGCCCCGGCGCGAGCAGTCGATCCGGCTGGCGGTCTTCGACCTCGGCGCGGTCGCGGTCACCGTGGGGGTCAGCTCCGATGTCTGGCTCCTCGTCCTGGTCGGCGCCACCGGGGTGGCGCTGGCCGTCGTGGGGCACGTGGTGTCGTTGGCGCGGGGACTGCGCGGCAGGTTCCACTCGCGCTTCGCGCCGACCGTGCACTACTACCTGGCTGCGGGTGCCCTCCTCCCCGTCGGCGCCACGCTCGGCGTGTGGCTCGCCCGCGGGCTGTCCGACCCGCTGGACGCGCGCGTGCGGATCGCGCACGCCGGCATCAATGTCCTCGGCTGGGTGGGTCTCACGGTGCTGGGCACGCTTGTCACCCTGTGGCCGACGATGCTGCGCACCCGGCTGGCCGAGGGTGCCGAGAAGACCTCGCGGGTGGCGCTGCCGGTGCTGGTCGCCGGGATCGGCCTCGTCGCGGCCGCCGCGTGGGCGGACCAGCCCCGCGCGGTGGCGGTGGGGCTGGTGACCTACCTCGTCGGGGTGTCGGCCCTCGTCCGACCGATGGTGGCCGCCGCGCGGGCGAAGCCGCCCGCCAGCTTCCCCACGTGGTCGGTCGGCGCGGGCGTGCTGTGGCTCGTGGCGATGCTCGCGGTGGTCGCCGTGCGGGTCGCGGTCGGCGGCGGATGGGACGACGTGTCCCGCGCGCTGCACGAGGCCGCGCCCTACCTGGCAGCCGGGTTCGTCGCCCAGGTGCTGCTGGGCGCCCTCTCCTACCTCGTGCCTGTGGTGCTCGGCGGCGGACCCGCCGCTGTGCGTGCCGCCAATGGCGCGCTCGACTCGGCCGGGGCGCTGCGGGTGGCGCTGGCCAACGTCGGGCTGGTGTGGTGCCTGCTGCCGGTGCCCAGCGTCGTACGCGTCGTGGCGTCGGTGCTCGTGCTCGGTGCGCTCGCGAGCTTCGTGCCGCTGCTCCTGCTCGCCGTGCGCCTGCGGCACCGGGGCACGGCCGGCTCGGCACCCGTCGTACGACCCCGTGGGCAGAACACCGGTCTCGCCGCCGCCGGCGTCGCCCTCGCCGTGCTGGCCGTGGCGGTCGGCGGCGCCGTCGACCCCGCGGCTCTCGGCCGGACGAGCTCCGCCGACGCCGGGGTTGCGCCCACCGGCCGCACCGTGGAGGTCGAGGTGGTGGCCAAGGAGATGCGGTTCACCCCCGACCGCGTCGAGGTGGCGGCGGGCGACCGGCTGGTCATCACCTTGCGCAACGAGAGCTCCGGGGACGTCCACGACCTCGTCCTCGAGACCGGCGCCGACACCGGGCGGATCGCGCCCGGCGAGCAGGCCGTGCTGGACGTCGGCGTGGTCGGCCGTGACCTCGACGGCTGGTGCTCGGTCGTGGGGCACCGCCAGATGGGCATGGTGTTCGCGGTCGACGTCACCGGGGACGACTCGGCCCAGCCCGCCCAGCCGGCCGAGCCCGCGGGGCACGAGCACCACGGCCACGACGGCTCGGGCGCGCCGCTGAACGCGCCGGGCGACCCGGGGCCCGGCTTCTCGGCGTACGACCCGGTCCTGCCGCCCCTCGCGCCGGGGCGGGTCCACCGATACACCTTCCGGGTCACCGAGCAGCAGGCCGAGGTCGCGCCGGGCGTGACGCAGGAGGTGTGGACCTTCAACGGCACCGCGCCCGGCCCGGTGCTGCACGGACGCGTCGGCGACCGGTTCGTCATCACCCTCGTCAACGACGGGACGATGGGGCACTCGATCGACTTCCACGCCGGGGTGCGCGCGCCCGACAAGGTGATGCGCACGATCCCCCCGGGCGAGTCGCTGACCTACCGCTTCACCGCCCGACGCGCCGGCGTGTGGATGTACCACTGCTCCACGATGCCGATGACCGCCCACATCGCCAACGGGCTGTTCGGCGCCGTGGTGATCGACCCGCCCGGGCTGCCCCCCGTCGACCGTGAGTACGTGCTCGTCCAGTCCGAGCAGTACCGCGGCGCCGATGGTGCGGTCGCCGACCTCGACAAGGTCGCGGCCGAGGACCCCGACGCCGTGGTGTTCAACGGCTACCCCGACCAGTACGCCCACCAGCCGCTGCGCGCGCGCTCCGGGGAGAGGGTCCGGATCTGGGTGCTCGACGCAGGCCCGAGCCGCGCCTCGTCCTTCCACGTCGTCGGCGGGCAGTTCGACACCGTCTACTCCGAGGGCGCGTGGCACCTCGGCAGCCGGTCCGGGCCGGCGCGCGATGGTGGCGCGCAGGTGCTGCCGCTGTTGCCGGCGCAAGGTGGGTTCGTCGAGCTGGAGCTGGACGAACCCGGTGACTACCCGTTCGTCAGCCACGTCATGGTCGACGCCGAGCGTGGGGCGCGGGGGGTGCTGCGGGTCCGCCGTTGACGTGGCTCCGCCGATCGATCAGTCGACGAGGCTCTGGGGCGCGAGGGCGATCGGGAACGGGTGCGCCGCGGTGAACAGCTCGGCGGCGGTCACCGAGGCGACTTCGACGTACGCCCCGTCACGCAGCTCCCAGGCAGTGAGGGAAGGCGCCGTCGGATCGACGGCCCAGTAGGAGCTGCAGCCGGCCGCCTCGTAGCGGGCGCGTTTGAGGCTGAGGTCGACGAGCCGCGTGGACGGGGAGAGCACCTCGATGGCGAGGAGCGGCGCCGTGGGCAGGTTGTGCTGCGTGAGGTCAGAGACGCGACAGACGAGCACGTCGGGCTGGAGGACGGTGTCGTCGGCCAGGCGTACGTCGAACGGCGCGGCCAGCACCTCGAG
>CAZDAO010000238.1:0-6038 GCA_964503015.1 uncultured Nocardioides sp.
CGAGGAGCAGCACTTCGGGGTCGGCGAGCAGCGCGAGGCCGAGGTTGAGCTTGGACAGGGTGCCGCCGGAGAGCTGGTCGGCGCGCGTGCCGGCGTAGCGGGTGAACCCCAGCGTTTCGTAGAGCCGGCGACGCGACGTGTGCTCGTCGGCCGGGTTCATCCGGTAGGCGTGCCCGAACAGCTCGAAGTGCTCATCGCACGTCAGGCGTTCGTACACGACCGGCTCTTGCGGGCAGTAGCCGAGCCGTCCGACGTGCTCCACGGTGCCGGCGTCCGGGGCGAGTTCACCGACGAGGACCTTCATCAGCGTGGACTTCCCCGACCCGTTCTCCCCGACCAGACCGACCACCTCACCCGGGAGCAGCTCGAGGTTGGCGCCTTTGAGGACCGCCTGGGCGTGCCGGGCCGGCCAGATGCCGCGCCGGTACGACTTCTCGACACCGGACGCGGTCATCAGCGGCCGACCAGCCGCCGTAGATGCGGCGTGGCCGGCGGGGCGGGGTGTGGCCTGGGCGGTCATGACGGCCTCAGCGGTCCTGAGGGTGCTGGTCGTCGGAGCGGTCGTGCGACTTCGTGCTGCTGTCGTTGCTGCCGCCGTGGTGCATCCCCATCATTCCGCCCATCATCACCATCATCATCAGCGGGCAGATGAGGGCGATGCCGACGAAGGCGAGGGTGCCGGCGGGGACGCCGACCCAGAGTGCGCCGACGATGGCGATGGCGGCTGCGACCGCGTACAGCCCAAGGTTCGGGCTGCGGGTCATGTTGGTGTTCATCGTTTTGCTCCTTTTCGTGGTTGGTGGACGGGTGGTTCGTGGGTGAGCGCGTGGGTTCAGAGGCGGATGACCTGCCGGATGGTGGCGGCGACCTCGTCCATGAGGGCCTGTCCGGCTTCGCCGGAGTCGCGGGCGGCTTCCAGGACGCAGTGGCGCACGTGGTCTTCGAGAAGCGCCGCGGCGACCTCTTCGGTTGCACGGGTCACGGCGGCGAGCTGGTTGACCACGTCGGGGCACCAGCGGTCGTCGGCGACCATCTTCTGCACGCCGCGAACCTGGCCCTCGATGCGACGCAACCGGTTCAGGTAGCTGTGCTGTCGACCGGTGTAGCCGCGGGCGGCAGGGAGGGAGCTGCCGGCGGCGGGGCGGTGGCACTCGTGCGCTCCGTCCGCAGCTTGGCGGGTCGTGTCGCGGGTGCGTTCGGTGGTAACCATGGCGGGCTCCTCGTGAGTTCTGCTCTTGTTCCATGGTGCGCGCGCATACCCCCGGGGGGTAGGGTCTTTCGGCCCCCGTGTGGCTGCTTTGCCGCGGCGGTCGTCCCGTGCTCGCGCCGATCGAGGGCCAGCTCAGCGTTGGGCTGCGGCGTCTTGCTGGGGGTCAGGGCGGAGAGGTCAGCGGTGGAGAAGGCGGGTCAGGTCGGCGGCGTAGTCGGGTGGGGTGGCGCCGCCGGTGTAGATGACGGTGCTGCCGTCGGGACCGAACAGGTAGACGACGCTGGAGTGGTCCATGGCGTACCCATCGGGGTCGCCGTCGGGGTGGGTGTGCCCTTCCTCCGTCGACTGATGTTCGTGTGCGCCGGCGTCGGTTCCCTCGGGCGGAGGCGTCGACTTGCTGCTGTTGGAGGCGTACAGGGAGTCCTCTGCACGGTGCACGCGCTTGACGGGTCCGCGTAGTCCGACGATGTCGGGGTCGAACTGGTCCAGCCACCTGCGGAGAACGGGCGGGGTGTCGCGCTTGGGGTCGACGGTGACGAAGACCAGGGTGACCTTGCTGGCTGCGGCGGCGGGGAGGGACCTGCGTGCGGCGGCAAGGTCGGCCATGGTGGTGGGGCAGATGTCGTGGCAGTTGGTGAAGCCGAAGAAGACCGCCGTGGCGGTGTCCGGGGTCGGCTCGTCCATCCGGTAGGGGTTGCCGTCGGTGTCGCGCAGCGTGACGGGGGCGGGGGTGAGTGGCGGATCGACGAGGGTGCCGTGGAACTCGTCGGCGTCGCGGCTGGTAACAGCGTTGCCGCTGCGGGGGTCGGCGTCCTGGGAACTGCAGGCCGTGGCGGCGGTGAGGGTGAGGGCGGCGGCCAGACCCAGCCGCGCCAGACGTCGGCGACGGGTTCGGGGGGTCTGTCGCGCACGGCTCAGTGTGGTGTTCACAGGGGGACCTGCCAGTTCGCGACCCAGCCCTGCAGTTGGGCCATCAGCAGTGTCCAGGCTCCGCTGACCTGGAGGATGCCGACGATGATGAGGAGTACGCCCCCGATGCGGGTGACGGCGCGGGCGTGTCGGCGCGCGTAGGCGAACACGCGGAACGCGCGTTGGACGCCGAGAGCGGCGAGGAGGAACGGGATGCCGAGACCCAGGCTGTAGGCGAAGGACAGCACGGCACCGCGGCCGGCTCCTCCCGCGGTGACGGACAGGGTGAGGACCGCGGCCAGGGTGGGCCCCATGCACGGGGTCCACCCGATGCCGAACATGACGCCGAGCAGGGGGCGCCGGCGACGCCGACGCGAGGGTTGGCGTCGAGACGGACGGTGCGGTTGAGGAACGGTACGCGGGTGAGGGCGCCGGTGAAGACGATGCCGAGGACGATGGTGAGGACGCCGAGGACTCGGGTGATGGGTTCTTGGTAGGTGATGAGGAACGCACCGGCGGTGCCGAAGAGGGCGCCGTAGCTGGTGAACACGGCGGCGAACCCGAGGACGAACAGCAGCGTCCCGGTGACGGTGCGGCTGGGCAGCAGCCGGGGTCGGGGTCGGGTCAGCGTGCTCGAAGCGCCGGGCGTTCCCGACGTACTGGTCGCGTCGTGGGACTGGGTCTGCGCCTGGGTAGTGGCGTCGGCGCCGCTGGTGCCGGTGACGTAGGCGAGGTAGCCGGGTACGAGCGGGAGGCAGCAGGGGCTGAGGAAGGACACGAGTCCGGCGGCCATCGCGATGGGGATGGCGACGAGCATGGGTCCGTAGGTGACGAGGTCGCCCGGGTTGGCGGCCAGCGGGCTCACGACGCGTCTCCTTCCGGGTCGTCGGTGCCGGTGCCGGTCGGGGCGTCGTCTTCGGCGAGGAGGTCGTCGAGGATGCCCTGGAGGGTGCTCTCGTCGACGGCGCCGATGACGCGGGCTGCGACGTTGCCGTCGCGGTCGACGACAAGGCTGCTGGGGATGGCGGCGCTGGGGATGACGGACCCGAACGGCAGGAGCGCCTTGCCGGCAGGGTCGAACACGCTCGGGTAGGGCACGTCGTAGTTCTTCACGAACGCCCGGGCGGAGGCGAGGCTGTCGCGGGTGTCGATACCGACGAACTGGACGCCTTGGCTGGCGGTCGCGTTGGCGATGCGGACGAGGCCAGGCGTTTCGGCGCGGCACGGCCCGCACCACGAGCCCCACACGTTGATGACGACGATCTGGCCCGAGAGGTCGTCGAGGTTGAAGTCGCTGTCGTCGAGGGTGCGCCCCTCGAGCGGTGGTGCGGGGTCGCGGTCACCGGCCGGGTAGACAGTGAGGCCCGGCCCCGCGATACCGCGGTCGCTGCCACGGCCGGAGGCGTCGGCGCTCCAGGGTGTGGTGCGGACCAACCACAGCCCAAGGAGCACGACGGCTACGACGAGCACCGCGACGAGGGCGATGCGGGCCGGCCGGGAGGGACGTCCCGGGGGTGATGTCTGCGGGTGTGGCGTGTCGGTCATGGCAGGGTCAGCTCGATCTGCTGGTCAGGTTCGAGCTGCAGGTCGGCGGGGTCGCCGGTCACGGGTGTGCCGTTGCTGGTCACCGTCATCTTCTCCCCGGGCTTCGCCTGGGCGCCACCGATCTGGGTGGGCGTGAGCGCGACGCCCCACTGGGTGAACAGCTGGCCGAGGGTGAACTTCTCGCCGACGGTGTCGGCTTCGATGTGGATGGTGCCGTCGCCCTCGTGGGTGTGGACCGCGGACATCGCGCCGGTGGCGGGGTCGACGCCGATGCTGGGCGCGACGGGGACCGGTTCTCCGCCGACGGTGATCGCCAGGTGGGGGTGGTAGTGCTCGGCGGTGCCCATCGGGCCGAGGTCGAGGCCGGCGGCGGCGACCCGCGCGGGAACGTCGCCGGGTGCGGGCCACGGCGGGAGGGACGTGGCGTCAGGCGTGACCTCGGCCGCATCCGAGGAGCTCGAACCGGACGAGCTGGTCGGGCCGGCGGCTTTGCTGCAGCCGGTCAGGGTAAGGGCGAGGGCTGCTGTGACGGCGACGGCCGCCAGGGGTGTCTTCATGAGGCCTTCTTCTGCATGTGGGTGTCCGAGGCGTCCGGGCGTGAGGCTCGTCGGCCAAGGCCCGGGACGCGGCATGCGGGGACGCGACGGTGGAATCGACGGGCGGACGCCACCAGTGAGGGTGGCGTCCGCGCGCGCCGCGACTCAGGAGCCGAGCAGGTCCTTCATGGTCTCGATCTCTTGCTTCTGGGCGTCGATGATCTGACCGGCGAGGTCGACGGCGTCCTTGAACTGGCCGTCGGCCTGCTCGGTCTCGGCCATCTCGATGGCGCCTTCGTGGTGCTCGATCATCATCTCGAGCCACATGTCCTGGAAGTCGGAGTCCGGAGCGTCCTCGAGCTCGTTCATCTCGTCGGCGGTCATCATGCCGGGCATGTCGTCGTGGCCCATGTCGTCCATGGTGTCGGACATGTCGCCCATGTCGTGACCGGAGTTGACGTGGTCGCGCATGGTCGCCGGGACGTCCTCGCCCCACTTGGTGAGCCAGTCGGCCATGGTCTCGATCTCAGGGCCCTGTGCGTCGCGGATGTCCTCGGCGAGGGCCTGGACCTCGGGGTCGAGCTCTCGCTTCAGGGTCAGGTCGACCATCGAGAGCGCCTGCGCGTGGTGGGTGATCATGTCGCTGGCGAAGGCGACATCGGCGTCGTTGTGCTCGGTGGTGCTGACCTCGGCCTGGCCGGCCGCGTCGCTGGTGTCGTCGCCGCAGGCGGTGAGGCCGGCGCCGAGGGCGAGGGTGAGCGCGAACGCGCTGAGCGCGCGCGTGCGGATGTTGTTCTTGGCGTGCATGGAAGTTCTCCAGAAGTCAGGTGGGTGGTGTGGGCAGGCGGAGGCGACACCCGGCCGGACGCTGCTGTCGAAAAGTCGAACTCGACGGTCGAGGTCAGCGGTGGCGGGTGGTCGCAGGGCCTGTCAGCACCTGATGACGGAGAACTGCCATTCGTGGGGTGGGCCGGTGCCACGCACCCACTGAAGCGCCCGCGCGCGTACTGCGGCGGGCATGAACGCGACCGGAAGCAGTGGCCGGAAGAGTCCCGCGGCGAGCACCGCCAGGAGCGTGAGGCCGGCTGCGGCGAGCATCACGACGCACAGCATGACCATGCCGGCCATGCCGTGCCCGGACCCAGAGCCGGCGCCGGGGCTTGAGCCGGCGCTGGAGTGGTCCGAGAGCTGAGCGGCTGACGCGTGGTGGGCGCGCGCGGCGTGCAGGTCGCCGGAGGGCATGGCCGCATCGTGGACGGCCGTCATGCCCGTCATGTTCATCATGCCCGGCATGCTCATCGCGCTCGACGCGGCTGCGGGTGCGGCGGGAGTGCCGTGGCTCGCTAGCGCGTGCATGCCGAGGATGCCGACGACCAGGGCGACGACCAGGCCCGCGAGTGCGGTGCGGCCGCTGGGACGCGCAGCCGCCGGCACCCGCAGGAACCTGCGGGTGCGGACGGCGGTCGGGGGCGCGGAGGTCATCGGTGTCGATGTTACGGGCGGCGCGGTCAGCCCAGGTGCTGGGTGCGCAGCCGTAGCGCGTTGATGATGACGCTGACCGAGGACAGGGCCATCGCGGCGGCGGCGATGACCGGGGACAGCAGCCACCCGAAGGCTGGGTAGAGCACACCGGCGGCGATGGGGATGCCCAGGGTGTTGTAGCCGAACGCGAGGACGAGACCTCTGCGTACGTTGCTCATCACGGCGTGGGAGAGCTGGCGGGCGTGGGCGATGCCGTTGAGGTCGCCGCGCAGGAGCGTCACACCGGCGGACTCCATGGCGACGTCCGTGCCGGTGCCCATCGCGAGGCCGACGTCGGCGGCGGCGAGGGCGGGGGC
>CAZDAO010000239.1:0-4017 GCA_964503015.1 uncultured Nocardioides sp.
GCCCGCACGGCCGAGGTGGACGCCGCGCGCGCGCCGGCCCACGCCGCCGGCCCGGTCGCCCAGAAGAAGGAGCGTCGTCGCTCCGAGAACCTCGACGCCGACATCGACGTCTGAGGACGACACGGACGACAGCGTCCTGACGCGGACGCCCGCCACGGACGCCTGCGTCACCACGATTTCCGCCGCCTCGACCACGAGCCGGGGCAGCACCGAAGAGGAGAGAACAACATGCCGAAGAACAAGACCCACTCGGGCGCGAAGAAGCGCTTCAAGGTGACCGGCTCGGGCAAGATCCAGCGCCTGCAGGCCGGCCGCAAGTCCGGCGCCGCGTTCGCGTCCGCGCCGACCACGGGCAGCCGCAAGAAGCACCGCCGCAACGCCGGCGTCGTCGAGCTCGAGAAGGCCGACGTCGCACGCGCCAAGAAGATGCTCGGCATCTGAGCCTCGTCCCACCTGGTGGCTCGGCCGCCGTCCCGATCTTCAACCCATTGCACCAAGGAGTAACCCCATGGCACGCGTGAAGCGCGCAGTGAACGCCCAGAAGAAGCGTCGTACCACCCTCGACCGCGCGAGCGGCTACCGCGGCCAGCGCTCGCGGCTCTACCGCAAGGCCAAGGAGCAGGTCACCCACTCGCTGGTCTACAGCTACAACGACCGCCGCAAGAACAAGGGCAACTTCCGCAAGCTGTGGATCCAGCGGATCAACGCCGCTGCCCGCGCCAACGGCATGACCTACAACCGCTTCATCCAGGGCCTCGGCCTCGCGGGCATCGAGGTCGACCGCAAGATCCTCGCCGAGCTCGCCGTCAACGACGCCCCGGCGTTCGCCGCGCTCGTCGAGGCCGCCAAGGCCGCGCTGCCCGAGGACGTCAACGCCCCGGCCTCGGCCTGACCTTGTCCGCCACCCCTCTGGCCCGCGGCAACAGCCGGGTCAAGGAGGCCGCGAAGCTCAGCCGCCGCTCCGTGCGAACGGAGCGGCGGCTCTTCCTTGCCGACGGCCCGAAGGCCGTCGAGGGTGCCATGTCGGTCGAGGGCTGCGTGGTCGAGGTCTTCGCGACCCCGCAGGCCGTCGAGCAGTACGCCGACCTGCTCCGCGCCGCGCCCCTCACCCTGGTCGACGACCGGGCCCTCGCGTCGCTCTCGGACTCGGTGTCGCCCGCCGGTGTGGTGGCCGTGTGCCGCCCGGTCGACGCGCCCCTGGCGCACGTGGTCGCCGCCGCGCCGCGCCTGCTGGTCGTCTGCGCCGACGTCCGTGACCCCGGCAACGCGGGCACCGTCATCCGCACCGCGGACGCCGCGGGAGCGGACGGCGTCGTGCTGGCCGGGCGGTCCGTCGACGCCTACAACGCCAAGACGGTCCGGGCGAGCGTCGGCAGCCTGTTCCACCTCCCGCTCGCCGTCGAGCCCGACCCGGCGGTGGCCGTCCGCACCGCCCAGGAGCGTGGGCTGACGGTGCTGGCCGCCGACGGCGCCGGCGAGGTCGACCTGTTCGACGCCGACCTGGCCGGGCCGACCGCCTGGTTGTTCGGCAACGAGGCCTGGGGACTGCCCGAGGAGCTGGCGGCACTGGCCGACCACCGGGTCGCCATCCCGATCCACGGGCGCGCCGAGAGCCTCAACCTCTCCACCGCCGCCGCGGTCTGCCTCTACGCCAGCGCCCGCGCCCAGCGGTCCTGACGGGTCCGGAGCGGTCCGGGTCCCTACCCGTGCGGGACGGCGGCGGCGTACCTCGTGGCGAGCGTGCGCAGGTGCGCCACCAGCTCGGGCGGCTCGGCCACGTGGAAGGCCAGCCCGAGCATGCCGATCCACACCGCGACGGTCTCGACGCTGTCGGCCCCCGTCACCAGCACGCAGTGGTCCTCGTCGACGGTCTCCACCACGCCGACGGTCGGGTTGATCCGCCGCAGCACCTCCTCGGCCGGGGCGTCGACCGCGATGCGGCAGTGCACGTTCCAGCCGGAGAAGGCCACCTCCCGGAGCACGAACGCGGCGTAGTCGCCCCCCTCCAGGGGAGCGGGGGAGAAGCGCCCGGCGCCGGGCGTGCGCAGCTCCACCCAGTCCGCGCGCAGCGCCCGCCACTGGCCGTCCGGTCGCACCCGGACGACGACGTACCAGCGCTGCTGCCAGCTCACGAGGCGGTACGGGTCGCACTCCAGCCTCTCCTCCTCCCCGCCGCCGGGGCGGTGGAACAGCCGGAGTCCCTCGCGGTCGCGGATCGCGGTCGCGAGGTCCGCCAGCAACCGCACGTCCACCGCCGGCGCCTCGGCGTTGGTGGTGGTGTCGACCGGCCCGACGTCGGTGCTCTCCGTGAGCGCCCGCACCCGGCGCCAGAGCCGGTCGGGCAGGACGTGCTGCAGCTTGGCCAGGGCCAGTGCCCCTGCCTCCTCGAGGCCGCGCACGGCTGTGACGCTGCCCAGCCCGACCGCGACGGCGACCGCCTCGTCCGCCTCGAGCAGCAGGGGAGGCAGGCGGCCGTGGTCGCCGAACCGGTAGCCACCGGCGGCTCCGCGGATCGCCTCGACCGGGTAGCCGAGCTCGCGCAACCGCTCGACATCCTTGCGCACGGTGCGCTCGCCCACGCCCAGCAGCGCGGCGAGCTCGGGTCCGGTGGCCGTCGCGCGGGCCTGCAGCAGGCCGAGGAGGGCGAAGAGCCGGGACGAGGTCTGGAGCGACATGTCGGTCTCCGAAGTCCGTTCGTGGAGCCCGAGGAATCAGGGCCGAAGTGTGCCGGTTTCGTTCCTACCGTACCGCTATGACCACTCAGCAGAGCACCGGCGACCTGACCCTCCGACCCTTCACGGTCTCGATCCCGCAGGACGCGATCGACGACCTCCACGCACGCCTGGCCAACACGCGCTACGCCGCCGAGCCCCTCGACACCGCCGGCACCGACGACTGGTCGGCCGGGACCCCGGTGTCCTACCTCGCGGCGATGGTCGAGCACTGGCGCACCGGCTTCGACTGGCGTGCCCAGGAGGAGCGGATGAACGCCCACCCCCACTTCCTGACCGAGATCGACGGCCAGACCGTGCACTTCGTGCACGTGCGGTCCGCCCGTGAGGACGCGACGCCGCTGCTCCTCCTGCACACCTACCCGGGCTCCTTCGTCGACTTCCTCGACCTCGTCCCGCAGCTGGCCGACGACTTCCACCTCGTCATCCCGACCGTCCCGGGCTTCGGCTTCAGCCAGCCGCTCACCGACAGCGGCTGGGACTCGCGCCGCACCGCGCGCGCCTGGGACCGGCTGATGCGAGGCCTCGGCTACGCGTCGTACGGCGCCCACGGTTCCGACAACGGCGCGGTCGTCGCCCGCGAGCTCGCGATGCTCGCCCCGGAGGGGTTCCTCGGCGCCCACGTCCTCCAGCTGTTCGCCTTCCCGTCCGGCGACCCCGCCGAGTTCGAGCGGATGACGCCTGCGGACCACGCCGCCCTCGAGTTCGCCGGCTGGTTCCAGACCGTCAACGGCTACGCCACCATGAACGCCTCGCGGCCGCGCACCATCGCGGCGGCGCTCAGCGACTCGCCGGTGGGCCAGCTGGCCTACAACGAGCTCTTCGAGAGCTTCGGCAACGGCACGTCCCGGCTCACCCGCGACCAGGTGCTGACCCAGGTCAGCCTCTACTGGTTCACCAACAGCAGCGGTGGCGCCGTGCAGGGCTACCGCGCCGAGCAGGCGGTCGAGCCGCGGGTCAACGAGGGGCGGATCGGGGTCGCGGTCTTCGCCGACGACTTCCGTTCGATGCGTCCCTTCGCCGAGCGCGACAACACCGACATCGTGTCGTGGACCGAGCACCCCGAGGGTGGCCACTTCGCCGCGATGGAAGTCCCGGTCGAGCTCGCGCGGGCGATCCGGGAGTTCTACGCCTGACCGTCGCCGCACACGGGAGGTCCGGTCGACCGGCTAGCCTCCCTCGTCAATGATCCTCATCGATCCACCCACCGTGGCGGGGGGGGGGCCGGGGCGGTGCCCCCCCCCCCCGCCCCCCCCGGGAGCACCCGGGGCCCCGGGCGCCGCGG
>CAZDAO010000239.1:4027-6034 GCA_964503015.1 uncultured Nocardioides sp.
CCATCCCCATCCACGGGCGCGCCGAGAGCCTCAACCTCTCCACCGCTGCTGCGGTCTGCCTCTACGCCAGCGCACGCGCCCAGCGCGCCTGAGCGCTAGCCTCCCTCGTCAATGATCCTCATCGATCCACCCGCCGTGGCGAGGTGGGACCGGCTCTGGTCCCACCTCGCCAGCGACACGTCGTACGACGAGGCGCACGAGTTCGCCGAGCGGCACGGCATCCCGTCCCGCGGCTGGGACCGTGACCACTACGACGTACCCGCGGAGTGGTACGACGCCATGGTGGAGGCGGGCGCGGTGCCGGTGAGCTCCCGCCAGCTCGTCGCCGCCCTGCGCGCCGCGGGGTTGCGCCGTCCGAAGCCGTCGCGCGACTAGGGTGGCCGACGTGTCCGAGGAGTTCAGTCGCCGGGTCGACAGCAGCCCGAGCCGCCTGCGCTCACTGGCGGACTACTACCCCGACGGGATCCTCGGCGCGACCCGCGACGGCGAGGTCACCCTGCTCAACGCGCAGGGCGCCGCGCTGCTGGGCCTCGACGCCGAGGAGGCCCGCGGCATGCCGCTGTCCGACGTGCTGCGGCTGCTCGACCAGGACGGCCGGACGTGGCTGGGCGTGAACCGCCCGTTCGAGAGCATCTCGATCGTGCGCGGCATGCCCGAGCAGTCGTGGCTGAACGCGTCCGGTGAAGAGGTCCTCACCACGGCGACCCTGGTGCGGGACGGCCGGACCGGCCGGGTCGCCGGCATCGCCGTCGGGCTGCGCAGCGGTCGGGGCCGTGCCCTGCTCGACCGGGAGCGATCCGACCTCGTCGCCACGGTCGCCCACGAGCTCCGCTCGCCCCTCACGGGGGTCAAGGGCTTCGTCCAAGCCCTCCTCAACCGCTGGGACAAGCTCACCGACGACCAGCGCAAGCTCATGCTCACGACCGTCAACGCCGACGCCGACCGGCTCGCCCGCCTCATCGCCGAGCTGCTCGACGTGGCACGCATCGACACCGGCCGCCTCCAGCTCTACCCGCGGGAGTCGTCCGCCGAGGTCCTGGTGCGCCGGGTGGTCGACTCCATCGAGGCCGGCACCGCCCGCAGCATCACGCTGGAGGTCGAGGACGCCCTCCCCGAGGTGTTCGCCGACCCCGACAAGTTCACCCAGGTGGTCACCAACCTCGTCGAGAACGCGATCCGGCACGGTCAGGGCCAGGTCACGGTGCGCCTGGCCGCGCGCCCCGAGCTGCCCGGCGTCCGCATCACGGTGGACGACGAGGGCGACGGCATCCCGGTCGAGATGCGCCGCCGCGTCTTCACGAAGTTCTGGACCACCGGCGAGTCCGGCGGAAGCGGCCTGGGCATGTACATCGTCGGCGGCCTCTCCCGCGCGCACGGCGGCCGCGTCACGATCGAGGACGCGCCCGGCGGCGGCGCCCGCGTCATGGTGGACTGGCCCAGCGAGGACAGGCGGCCGGAGTAGCCGGCGACCTCCACACAACCTTCACGAGTCGTCCCCGTGGCCCGCCCGGTCGGGCTCCTACGCTCGTGCCATGACTCCCACGACCTCGGCGACCTCGTCGACCACGTCGACAGCCCGCACGGCCCTCGTGGTCGAGGACGAGCGCACGATCAGCGACGCGCTCGCCCAGCGGCTGCGGGCCGAGGGGTACGACGTCGCCCAGGCCTTCGACGGTCCCACGGCCGTCGAGCTGGCGGGATCCGTCCGCCCCGACGTCGTGCTCCTCGACGTGATGCTGCCCGGCTTCGACGGGCTCGAGGTGTGCCGCCGCATCCAGGCCGACCGCCCGGTGCCGGTGCTGATGCTGACCGCCCGCGACGACGAGGCGGACGTGCTGGTCGGGCTCGGGGTCGGCGCCGACGACTACCTCACCAAGCCGTTCTCGATGCGCGAGGTCGTCGCCCGCGTCTCGGCGTTGCTGCGCCGGGTCGACCGGGCCGCCGCGCTCGCCGAGCAGCGCCCGGCCGCCATCGTGGGGGGGGGCGTCAGCATCGACGCCGGCACCC
>CAZDAO010000240.1:0-6020 GCA_964503015.1 uncultured Nocardioides sp.
GACCACCCGGGTCCTCACCGACGCGGCGATCAACGGCCGCTCCGACAGCCTCCGTGGCCTGAAGGAGAACGTGATCATCGGAAAGCTCATCCCGGCCGGCACCGGCCTGGAGCGCTACCGCAACATCCGCGTGGAGCCGACCGAGGAGGCGCGCGCCGCGGCCTACTCGGTCACCGGCTACGACTCCTACGACTACGACTTCGGTCCGTCGTCGCAGGCGGTCGCGCTGGACGACTTCGACTTCGGTTCCTACCAGAACTGAGCGTCGTCACCCGAGCCCCGGTCCCCTTCGTGGGGGCCGGGGCTCGTGGCGTCTCAGGGGGCGACCGCCCGCACCCAGCTCGCCAGCTCGCGCTGGATCCGCGCGGCGAGCTCGATGACCGGGTCGGCCGGGTCGGCTCCGCCGAGGACCCGCAGCTCCCAGGCGCCGTACCACGCGACGTACGCACCCACGACGAGCAGCAGGACGCCCGAGGCGCGCGGCACCCACCGGCCGCTGCGGCGCAGCGCCGTGACGAGGCCGCGACGGGTGAGCGCGACCGCCACCGCCGCCACGCCGACCAGTGCGCCCATCCCGACGCTGTAGGCGACGAACAGGGCCGCGCCCTCGCCGGGCGAGCCGGTGCGGAAGCTGGCGACCACCAGGGCGAGGAACGGGGCGATCGAGCAGGTGAGGCTCGCCGCTGCGTACGACATCCCGAAGCCGACCATCGCCGGCACCCGGCGGGTGAGCGGACGTCCACCGCCGCGAGCCAGGCGCACCCGCGGCAGCTCACGCCCCAGCAGCAGCCACACCCCCGCGACCGCGACGAGGAGCCCGAAGCCGGTGGTGAACCACGGCAGGTACTGCTGGGTCTGGGCGGCGACGGGGGAGACCACCAGGCCGAACACCCCGAACACCGAGACGAAACCGACGGTCATCCAGCCGGTGAGCCACAGGGCGCGTGCCACCGCGCGGGCAGGTGCCGGGCTGTCGTCGCCGAGCACGAGCACGGAGAGGTACGCCGGGAGCAGGGCGAAGCCGCAGGGATTGACCGCGGCCAGCATGCCCGCCGCCGCGGCGAGCGCGAGGGTGTCGCCCACGGCTCAGCCGAGCAGTTCCTCGACCTCGGTGGCGAGGTCGTCGGAGCCTCCGTAGCCCGCCTCGAACGCGACCCGGCCCTCCGCGTCGAGCACCACGAACGACGACTGCTCGCTGACGCCGAAGCGTTTCCACAGCACGCCGTCCTCGTCCTCGAGGTGGGTCACGCCCTCGACGTCGCCGGCGAAGTCGGCGATCGCCTCGGCGCTGTCGAGGGAGCCGATGCCGACCACCGAGGCACGCTCGCCGTAGCGCTCGGCGAGGGCCTCGACCTGCGGCACCTGGCTGCGGCACGTCGGGCACCACGGCGCCCAGAACCACAGCACCGCCGGGCGTCCGGCCAGGTCGGCGCCGTCGAAGGAGTCGCCCGAGACGGTGGTCGCGGTGAAGTCGAGCAGCTCGGGCGTGGCGGTGTCTTCCTCCCCGCCGGCCCCGGCACCGGCCCCGGCGTCGGCCTCTCCGGAGGTCGGGCTCGCGGAGGCCGACGGGGTGTCCACCGCGACCTCGTCGGTCGCGGCGTCGCGACCGCACCCGCTCAGGACGAGCAGCGGGACGGCAGCGAGCGCGAGTCGTCTCATGCCTCCCAGAATGCCAGCGCTCGGCCGCGTCCGACCCGGCCCCGGGATTACGGGAGCGTTACGGCCGCCACCTAGAATTCGCCGCGTGCAGACCCCCACCTCGACCGACGTGCTCGTCGTCGGTGCCGGCCCGGCCGGCTCCGCCGCGGCCGCGTGGGCGGCCCGGGCCGGCCTCGACGTCGTGCTGGCGGACGCCGCCACCTTCCCCCGCGACAAGACCTGCGGGGACGGCCTGACGCCGCGGGCGATCGGCGAGATGCAGAAGCTCGGCCTCGAGGACTGGCTGCGCGCGCACACCGTCAACCAGGGGTTGCGCGCCCACGGCTTCGGCCAGACCCTCCTCCTGCCGTGGCCCGGCGGCTCGCTGCCCGACTGGGGCTCCGCCGTGGCCCGCACCGAGCTCGACGACCACCTCCGCACGGTGGCCATCAAGAGCGGGGCCCTCGCGCTCGACGGCGCCCGCGCGGTCGGCGTACGCCGGGAGGGGGAGCGGGTCGCCGCGGTCGAGTTCCGAGGCTCGCAAGCTCACCCCTCGATCACCGGGCGAGAGGCCGAGGGCACCTACGAGATCGCCTGCCGATGGCTCGTCGTGGCCGACGGAGTCCGCTCGCCGCTGGGCAAGCTGCTCGGGCGCGAGTGGCACCGCGACACCGTCTACGCCGTCGCCGGCCGGTCCTACGTCGACTCCGAGATGAGCGACGACCCGTGGATCAGCTCCCACCTCGAGCTGCGCGACGAGCAGGGCGAGCTGGTCCCCGGCTACGGCTGGATCTTCCCGCTCGGCAACGGCTCGGTGAACCTCGGCGCCGGCACGCTCGCGACCAGCAGGCGGCCCACCGACGTGGCCATCAAGCCCCTGATGCAGACCTACGCCGACGCGATCGGCGCCGACTTCGGGATCTCCGGCGAGCTGCGGATGCCGACCTCCGCCCTGCTGCCGATGGGCGGTGCGGTCAGCAACGTGGCCGGCGCCAACTGGGCGCTGATCGGTGACGCCGCGGCGTGCGTGAACCCGCTCAACGGCGAGGGCATCGACTACGGCCTGGAGACCGGTCGGCTCGTCGCCGAGCACATCGCCGGCGGGGCGGGCCTCGGGGAGGCCTGGCGCAGCACGCTGGTGGAGCACTACGGCGAGGCGTTCTCCATCGCACGCCGGCTCGCGGGCATCGCCACCCAGCCGAAGGTCGTGGCGGCTCTCGGCCCGGCCGGGATGCGTTCGGACTGGCTGATGACCCTCGCCCTGCGCTGGATGGGCAACCTCGTCGACGACGCGGACCGCGACCGAGCCGCCCGCGTGTGGCGCTGGGCGGGTCGCCGCTCGATCGCCCGGGACGCGCGTCCCCCCTTCGCCTGATGGCGGGCGATCGCACCTACCGTGTCGCGATCGGCCTCGGACGGGCGGGCATGCGTGCCCTCGACCTGAGGCTCACCGGCCACGACGCCCACCACGTCCCCACGACCGGACCGGTGGTGCTCGCCGCCACCCACGTGTCGTACCCCGACTTCGTGTTCGTCCAGGAGGCGGCCCGCCCGTCCGGACGCTACGTCCGCTTCATGACCCGTCACGACGTGTGGCAGGTGCGTGGGCTGGCGCGGCCGATGACCGCGATGCGGCACATCCCGGTGGACCGGCAGGCCCCGGCGGGGGCGTACGTCACGGCGCGCGGGCTGCTGCGCGGTGGCGAGGCCGTCTGCGCGTTCCCGGAGGCCGGCATCTCCTACTCCTACACCGTGCGATCGCTGATGCGCGGGGTCGCGAGCCTGGCGCGCGAGACCGGGGCGCCGGTGGTGCCGGTCGCGGTCTGGGGTGCCCAGCGCGTCTACTCCGTCGGCGTGCCCGACGCGCGCGGCAGGGAGCCGCGACCCAGCTTCCGGCGGGGCCGCCGGGTCGACGTGTCCTTCGGGTCCCCGCTGACCGTCGAGGCGGGCGACGACCTCACCGAGTGGACCTGCCACCTCGGGGCGGTCCTCACCGAGCAGCTGGAGGCGCTCCAGCGGCTGGCCCACCACCAACCGCGGCCGGGTGAGCACGCTCCGTGGCATCCCGCGCACCTGGGCGGCCACGCCCCGACCCGCGGCGAGGCCGCGCACCTCGACGTGGTGCCGCGGTCGGCGATCAGGCCGACGTGGGGGCCGGTCTGACCTTCCGGCGCTTCTCGGCCCAGCCGAGTGGGTTGGTGAACGGCTCCAGCACCCGGCGCACGGGCGGGCTCGCCAGCAGCAGCGCCAGCCCCACGGCGGCCACGACCGTGATGACCAGCCCGAGGGTCGGGTAGGCCGCGGTGAAGTCGGGCCAGCCCGCCAGCTTCGCGGTCTTGATGACGAAGCCGTGGAAGAGGTAGATGACCATCGTCGCCGTCCCCATCGTGGTGAACCACCCCAGCGAACGCCGCGGCACGAGCGACATGGCGGCGAAGGCGCCGAGCAGGCCGACCATCATGACCGTCAGCCGGGTCTGCCAGATGATCTCGTTGTCGATCGGGAGGCTGTTGTAGCCGGTGTCGTACCAGAGGAGCGCCGTCTCGGCCCACGTGTCGGTGTAGAGCGCCATGACGCCGATGCCCACCAGCGTCGGGACGGCCGCCAGGCGCACCCACACGTCGTCGAGGTGCTTGAGGTGGCGCGGCTTGAGGTGCAGGCCGAGCACGAAGAACGGCAGCAGGCCGAGGAAGCGCGGGAGCATCAGCGCCTCGGTGTCCCACAGGCCCCCGGCCAGGCTGACGACGACCGAGAGCGGCAGGAACAGCCAGTGCCGCTTGAGGATCGGCGTGATCAGTCGCCACATCAGCAGGACGATGAGGTACCACATGGTCCAGTGCGGCTCGATCCACAGCGGGTACTCGACGCCCTCGCCGACGAGGTCGCGGCGGAAGTAGAACAGGGCCGGCTCGAAGAGCAGGTAGGGGATCGCGAGCGTGTAGACCAGGCTCTTCATCCGGCGCCGGTCCCACTCGAAGGACTTCGAGAGGTAGCCGCTCACGAAGACGAAGGCCGGGATGTGCCACATGTAGATGAAGTCGTAGACCCAGTGGCTGCCCTGGGTCGCCTCCACCAGCCCGATCGCGTGGCCGACCACGACGAGGGTGACCAGCACCATCTTGACGTTGTCGAGCCACGGATCTCGGGACGCGGGGGACACGGCGCTCACCGTACTTCACTAGGTTGGAGGCATGGGATCCCTGCCGAGGCGCCAGCGGGTGGGGGCGTACGCCGTCATCCTCCGCGAGCGCGGCGGGGTCGTGGAGGTCCTCCTGAGCCGCCTGGCTCCGCGCGTCTCGCGCTCCGAGCTGTGGACGTTGCCGGGTGGTGGAGTGGACCACGGCGAGGACCCGCGGGACGCCCTGATCCGCGAGGTCCACGAGGAGACCGGCCTCACCCCGACCATCGGCGATCGGGCCCGCGTCTACAGCGCGCACATGCCACGCGCGCCGCGCGACGGCCAGCTCGTCGACGCCCACGCGATCCGGATCGTCTACGACGGCTGGGTCGCACCCGACGCGCCGGAGCCCCGCGTCCTGGAGGTCGATGGATCCACCGTGGAGGCGGCTTGGAAGCCGCTCGCCGACGTCGCCTCGGGTGCGGTGCCGGTGTCCGCGCTCGTGGGAGAGGCGCTCGTCGACCACCAGCCGTTCCGGCTGCAGCGGGTGGCGGCGTACGCCCTCGTGCTCCGGCAGCACGCCGGCACCACGCAGGTGCTGCTCACCCGGCTGTCCCCGCGCGCGGCGCACCCGGGGCGGTGGACGCTGCCGGGCGGTGGCATCGACCACGGCGAGCGGCCCGCCGTCGCGCTGGCGCGCGAGGTCGAGGAGGAGTGCGGCCTGGACTGCGAGGTCGGCGACCTGCTCGACGTCCACGACACCCACTTCTCCGGCACCGCGCCCTCCGGTCGCATCGAGGACTTCCACGGCGTGCACCTGCTCTACCGCGCCACCGTCGCCGACGGAGAGCCCCGCGTGGTCGAGGAGGACGGCACGACCGACGCCGTCGCCTGGGTCGACGTGCCCGACGTGACGGGTGGGACGGTGCCGGTGCTCGACCTGGTCCGCCACGCACTGGGTCTCGAGACACCGCTCGTCCCTCACGGCCACTCGACCACCGACGGAGGACCTGATGAGTGAGAACGTCTTCACCTACGCGGCGCCCGGCCTGAAGTTCGGTCGGGGCGCGAGCGCCGAGATCGGCTGGGACGTCCAGCAGCTCTGCGGAGCGGCTGCCGACGGTCGGGCCCGCCGGGTCCTCCTCGTCACCGACCCGGGTGTGGCGGCGACCGGGCACCCCGACCGCGTCGCCGGAGCGATGGTGGCGCGCGGCCTCGACGTCACGGTCTACGCCGGTGCCCGGGTCGAGCCGACGGACGCCTC
>CAZDAO010000241.1:0-1139 GCA_964503015.1 uncultured Nocardioides sp.
CGAGGTCAACGGGCAGCCGCTCGACGAGGACGATTACGTCAAGCGCGGCGGCGCGGCCTGCAACGGCCCGATGCCCGACAAGTGCGCCTCCGACTGGCAGGTCGGGCCCATCCCGGCCGGGCACATCTTCGTCATGGGCGACAACCGGTCGCGATCGGCCGACTCCTCGTTCCACATGTGCCAGTCCGACGAGACCGAGTGTGTTCCGGGCGACGAGTTCGTGCCGGTCGACCTGGTCGTCGGGAAGGTCTTCGTGCTGCTCTGGCCGGCCGACCGGTTCCGCTGGAACCACCGCCCGGACAGCTTCGAGGGCGTGCCCGACCCGACCTCGTGAGGTCCGCGGTGGGCGAGCCCTCGCACGCGTCGGTCCCCGTTCCGGCACCCCTGCCGGGGGCGGTGACCGTACGCCGCGACGCGGGCCTCTACGGCTACGAGAGAGCGCTGCGCCGTGCGGGCCTCGAGCCGATCGCCGGGGTCGACGAGGCCGGCCGCGGCGCGTGCGCCGGGCCGCTCGTCGCCGGCGCCGTGGTGCTGCCGCCGGGAAAGGCCGGCATCGTGCCGGGCCTCGCCGACTCCAAGCTGCTCACCGAGGCCGCCCGTGAGCGCGTCTACGCCCAGGTCGTGCGCCGTGCGCTGGCCTGGTCGGTCGTGGTGGTCGACTCCGAGGAGTGCGACCGCCTGGGCATGCACGTGGCCAACGTGGAGGCGCTGCGCCGGGCGGTCGCCCGACTGGCGATCCGTCCCTCCTACGTCCTCACGGACGGCTTCCCGGTCGACGGGCTGGGCGTCCCGGGGCTGGCCGTGTGGAAGGGCGACCGGGTCGCCGCCTGCATCGCCGCTGCCTCCGTGGTCGCCAAGGTCACCCGGGACCGCCTGATGGTCGACCTCGACGGGGAGTGGCCGTCGTACGACTTCAAGACGCACAAGGGGTACATCACCGCCGAGCACGAGGCGGCGCTGGCCGAGCACGGACCCTCCCCGGTGCACCGGATGCGCTTCGTCAACGTCCGGCGTGCCGCCGGGCTCGAGCCGATCGTCGGACCCGACGAGGACGCGGCCACTAGTGTCGGTCGTGCAGGGCCGGGCCAGCCGTCGGGCACGTGGCCCGACATCACCGAGGAGGACGCCATCGCAGAGGG